>NZLH01000063.1 GCA_002694155.1 Pusillimonas sp.
AGAAGCTTATAATACTGTTCAAGAAAATATTCTTGATAGAATTAAAAAATATGGTTCAGAAACTAAAGCGTTAGTCGGGGGTACCGGTCAACAAATTAAAGGTTCATTAAAGAAAGGTGCAGGTAAAGCTATAGGCGGAGTTTTAGGCAAACTAGGTTCTGAAACAGGTGCGAAGATAGGGAAAGAAATAAGTGATACCGGTATTGCTCAAAAAGCTGCAGCTTCTCAAAATGTTATAGACACTGGTAAGGATACTTATATTGCGAGTAAAGTTAAAGATATAGTTAATGATTTAAAAATATTCGGAAGTATGGATTCAAAAGATACAGAACAAAAATTATCTACTGAATTAGATAAATTACTTAGAAAGTATCTTTAAATTTTTTCAAGATTAACCCAACAAGCAAAAGCATTAATCTCTTTATCTAATACAAATACGTCTTTATACATGTGATCTGAAATAGTCACTATATATTGACGTTTTTTATTGTCATCTAAACTTGAAGCATATACGTAGTTTAAATATTGCTTCATCAAGTTATGATAATCACCTTGAAACTCATTTTCATTTTCAATTAGATATTTTCTAAGCTTTAATGAATCTTTAGACACTATATACTTATGAATTCTATCTACTATTTCTTTGCTATCAACGCTATGATCAATAGTAAACACTTTACCTATAGTAGATTTCTGTATACTATTTAAAACCTTACGAATATCAGGGTAACTCTGCTTTATTAAATTAACAAAGTTAGGCTTCTGATCAGTTTCAATTTTTATACCTTCTTGCTTTATTATATCAACAACTCTTTTTACTACATCATCAAAGGGAGGGGTTAAATCAAAGAATTGAGTTCTACTTTGAATAGCAGGTATAATTTTATGCTTATAATTAGCAGTTAAAATAAAACGAGTCATACTACTATATTCCTCCATTGTATTACGTAGTGCGCGTTGACCATCAATGGTAATACCATCAGCCTCATCTAATATTACTACCTTATGTTTACCATCGAGAGACTTAGTTTGACTAAAGCCTACTACCTTAGAGCGAATAGTATCTATACCNTTTTCATCTGAAGCATTNATATAAAGATANTGACATTCTAATATATCATTAACTAATATTCTAGCTAAAGTAGTNTTACCTAAACCAGGNGTACCTACNAATAATAAATTAGGTATTTCATCAGTAATAGATTCAAAATACTTTCTATTACTATCAGATAATACTAAATCTAATAAATTAGCAGGCCTATACTTTTCTACGTATAAGTTATTAAACATTATTTTNTCTTACGTTTTGTAGGTTTAGTTACAGTAACTGTTACCGTCTTACGTATTTTAGCATTTCCTACTTTTCTTTCAGTTATTTTTTGTCTAGTTACTTTTCCCATAATTAATTATAATTTAGTTCCTAATTGATACAATGTATATTTTGTAGTTAATTCATCATTAGTTTTTATATCTTCAATAACTTTTAAATAATTTAAGTCTCCATCACGAACTAAACAACAATTAGGATTTTCGGAATGATTAACGAAAGCTCCTAATGGTGTTCTTATATAATCTTGATGAAAAAAACCACTCTTGTATTTTATATGAGAAATGCCTAGATTAGTATTTTTATCTATTTTTTTAGTTGCAAATAAACCTAAACCATCAATTTTGGATTTATCTATAGTTAAATTATTAGGTAATGGCCTGTACATTATTTACCTGAAGATCCAAAACCTGCATTTCCTCGCTCTGCTTCTTCTATTTTATCAGTCCATTCTACAGATGTATCATAAATTTTTTCAATCTTAATCTGCGCAACTTTATCACCTTTTTTATAATTATAATCTTTATTTGAAAAATTATACATTTTTACTCCNCAATCTCCTCGATAACCATTATCAATCTCACCAAGATGAGGTTGTAAACCTGCTTTAAAACCCAATCCAGATTTAGGTCTTAAAACGAAACCATAACCTTCTGAAATATATCCAACTGTNATACCGACAGGTACTATAGCACAACCTACTTTAACTTCATCAACTGGGCCATAGCTACTACGAGGGATTAAAGTATCTTCTACCGCATATAAATCGAAACAATTATCACCTTTATGAGCTTTAGTGGGTAATATTGCATCTTTATGAGTCTTAATAAATTTTATTTTAACAGCATCCATATANCCTATTATACTATAATAGTACTATTAATCAACGTTTCAATTAAATATTTTTATGAAAGATGAAGTAGATGTGGTTGTTGATGATTTGCTATCTCAATTAAAAGGGGCAAACTTAGCAGCTAAAGAAATCGATAAAAATGAATTTAATTTAGATAAAGATAAGTTAGAAAGTTTTCTTCTAAAATATTCAGGTAAATTAATTAAAGATAGTGTTGATTACGTCGAAGATGTTAAACAATACATTTCATCTGCCCCTGATGCAAGAGATGTAGATGCATTAAGTAAATTAATAGGAGCCTCAGCATCAGCTATTGAAAGTTTAAATAAAATTCTTTTACAAGATAAAGCTAATGAAGCTAAGATTCAAGTAAAGGAAATGGATATTGAAAGTAAGAAAGAACTTCAAGATAGAAATAATGAACGGATGGGGTTAACAATTAATAGGGAAGAATTATTAAATCAATTAATTGAAGATGCTAAAGTTATAGAAGTTACTGATTAATAACCACTATATCCCCCACCTGATCCACCCGAACCTGTTCCAATAGATTCTCCTGTAGAACCTCCTCCATAACTACCAGTTCCTGTATTATCTACTGGTTGTGAATCAGTTTGACTAATTGTAGCTGTAGTTTGTGTTGTAGTTGATGGTACATTTTGAATAGTTTGTGTAGATTCTTGAGTTACTAAAATATCATCTGTAGAAAATGTTTTATCACTTTTGGTAGTAGAATAAACGTTATTGTTAAACATATCTAAAACATTTTCAACCCCTTCTATATTATTTTTATACGTAACTAAATAAGATTTATTCTCAGGTTGTTCTCTAATGTTTAAATTTTTATAAAATGTAATTAAATCTCCTAAATTTTCTCCGAAATATTTGTATATACTACTAGTTTTTTCATTAACTAATTGACCCATAACTTCAGATTGAAAATTATCATACACTAAATTAGCCCCATGAGAAGTTTTAGACATATTCTCTAAACCATACCCTGCTATATTACGCAAATTTCTTTTCATTAATGCATCATTTTTTAACGACATTTTTTTGAAATTTTTTAAAGTACTTCTATTAACTTTATTGATCATTACTGAAGGTATTGTAATAGGAGCTCCAGTTTTTTGTAAATTATAAAAAGAATCAAATATAGGTGTATTTGTTAACCCTAAATTATGATTTATTTCTAAAGTCATACCTATGTCATCGGAATAATTAGAAAAAACACTTACGTTAATATCATCAACATTTTTTCTAATTACTGTTTTAAATATACTAAGTAAATTTTGAAATTTTTCATTCAAATATAATTTATAATTATTAGGTAATTCTACATTATTTATTTTTAATTTTTTATTATTTAATTCAATATATTTTTGAGTTAAGTTTTTTATTACATTATCCGAACTTTGCGCTTCATTAATTTGTATAAAATAATTAACTAAGTCTAAAGAAACATTTTTAAAAATGTTCAATAATTCATTACTACTTTCATAGAAACTTATATTACCATTAATTATGGTATCAGTAAGATCTGGTAAAATATTTTTTTTATTTGTTGCCATATTAGTCTAAATTTTCGTTAAATTTTAAATTGTCAAAATAATAAGTTTTTACTCCAAAAATTCTATTAATATATAAATCATCCCTTATAAATGTATGTTCTACATTTATTATAAAATATGTGCCGAGAAATCTATCATCAAATTTATTTTTAGGATCTAAACTTGACCTATCAATGGTAATAAATTTACCTGACCTTCTAAACATTTGACCTTTTAATGATATTTCAATGCCCAAGTTTGACATAATAGTATTTTTAAGAAGTTTATTTAAACCTTTACTTAAACGTACATTTTCATTATTACCATATAAATTATATATATTTTCATAATTAAAATTTAATTTTTTTAAACTGGTATTTATTTGTGATGGGTAAGGTTTATTTTTACCTATCATATTTTGTACATAGTAACTATTAAATTTATCTTTTGAATTTACTATATTACTATCTTTTTGCATTACACTAAATGTTTTATCTTCAAAATTATATTCATGCACCACTTTAGTATTAACTTTTTCATTTAATATATCAAAACTAGTATTAAAAAATTTTACATCTAAAGCTTGACTTTTCTCATTAAAATTAGGAGTATTTTTTGCTGTTCTAATACCTTGAGTGCCGATTTTTAAATTACCGCCACCAGATATATTAATTTTTTCTATTGTATATGGACCACTTTCATTACCATTGTTAGCTCTATCAAAAAAACTTTTACCATTAATTAAAGTATATTTACCTGTAAAATAATCTTTTTTAAGAATACTAAAATCTTTTGAGTCAAAATTACTATTATGAACGTCATATAAATAATTCAAATCATCAATAGCTTTTTTATAAGTATTACTACTATAATTAATTTTTGATAAGCCGTTTTCGAAATCAATATAATTTATATCTTTTGTAGTTGTATCCGACCTATCTAAATAAAAAATATCATCATCATTTTGATTCAAAGCATATTTTAATATTTCTCTCATCATTATACCGGTATAATTACCACGTTCATCATTATCTAAATTGAATATTTGTACACCTGATAAACTGTTAGTTTCATTAAGTTTTAAAGTATCTACTGAATTAAAATATAGATTTTTTTCTAATAATTTTCTTTTATCTAAATCATATAACTTTAATTTTTTGTATAAAGTACCTTCTATTACAGTATCAGTATCTTCTATTACTGTAAATAAATTACGTAAAGAAAAAACTGAATTATATTCTTTTGATTCTTCCAATTTGTAATCTTTTCGTACATTTTTTAAAGGTATAATTTCTAAAAATAATATATCTCTTCCATCACCCCTAAACGTAAAACCATTTTGTGAATTTAATTGCGTAGGCACTGTTCTTTCTATGGAATGATTATCATTATAAAGCATTATTTCAGCTTTTAAAAAAGGATCAAAAAGATCATCAGTTAATGATATATTATAAAGAGCCCCTTTGTTTAAATCTAATCTATCGCCGTCCGGATTTAATAAAACTGCTCTTATATGATAAAATTGATTATCAATTTTAAATGAATTAGCTTTAGCTTCTGCACCATTTAAATTATTTGTTATATAATCTTTTCTCATTGTAGTTGAGTTTCAATTGAATCTAAAATTTGTTCTACAAATTCAGGTTTTAGTAATCTTAATTTTTTACCCGGTGATAAACCTTTTACCGGGTTAGTTATTTTATTAGAAATTAAAATTAACCACCATAAATTTATAGTACCGTATGCATTATAAGATAAAGTAGTTAAAGGAGTGCCTTCCGGTAAAATAACATGATAAAATAATTTTTCATCTATATCATCAGGTATAGTTATTTTTTTGTTTATATTGTAGTAGAAAAAGTTTTTTTCTCCAGTATTATATATTTTAAATATATTTTCATATTGAGTTAAATCCAAATTTTTTAACTCAACTATTCTATTTTGATAATTACCTTCCATTATATTTCTCCTCTCTCTCTAACTTTTATAATTGGGTCGCCTAAACTTCTAATTAAGAAATTTTTAGTTTCTTTATTTAAACCTTCAAATGTAATACTAACATTATACGCATCAGGTATAACTGAATTAATATTTGTTCTTTCTGCTATAGATTCATTGTTACCAACATCCCCAAAACTGGGTATATCTATAGTCATTGTCCTTCTATTGCCTACAAAATCAACTTGGATTCTAGAAATATAACTATAAGGCATATAAGCCATACCTTCAATAAAAAATTCATAAATTACCGGTAATTCTAATAAATTTCTATTAATTCTACCGGGCTTATTTTGGTAAATTAAACCGAATATAAGTTGCCAATTTCTCTTTATATCTTCATATGAGCCAGTATTGAGTAGTGGAAATGTTATATCAAACGTTCTACCTTCTTGACCAAATTGATATTGCTTACTTTGTTCAACATAAACGCCTGGCTTATCCATAAAAGCAACCCCTCTGATTGCTTCAAAACCTGTCTGTAAAGTTTGTGAAATATTATCTAAACCCATTAATTTTTGAGAATCTTCTGAAAATACATTATCAGTCATTTGATAATCATTACTAAGATAAGGTAAAAAATATTTAAAACCGGTATCTTCGGTATAGTATAAACCATTATAAGGCCTTAGAATATCATCTTTTAAATTACCTTGATTTAAAAATCCTTCTGCTCTCTTTGTTAATTCATCAATATTATCTCTCAAATTATTAGCCTTTTCTATTAAACCATCTTTTATACCTTGATATGATACTCCTGCTGCACTTAATGAATCATATACATTAAGAGTATTTCCTCCTACTTGAATATTGCCGCTTACAACCCTATCAGCAGCGCTTCCTACGACCTCTGCACCTGCTAAAACACCATAAAAGAAATTAGCTAAAGTGGAGTTAGTTAATAACCTTTTTTCTTTTATATAAGCTGAGGGAACGTCAAGTCTTGATGATTTAGGACTTTTAGTCCATGGAAAATCATTAATTACATCTATAGGATCGGTAGATCTATTGTTAATTTTACTATAAATTCTACCATCTCCCGTATATGTAAACGGGTCTACTGTATTGGCATCATCTCTTGATAAAATAGGTAAAATTTTATCTGAATCAAATATAAAGCTATATAAATCAGGCATTATAAATATTTAATCCTGTTAAAAATTTTAGTAAATTAATAATTCATTTGTAATGATCTAAAATTATCTCCACTTTGATCAAAATTAGTTATATTATTAGGTTGATTTATTACTGGTGGAGCTATTATACCAGTTTTATCAAGTATAGCCTTAAGTAATAAATTTTGCTGTTTTAATAAATTTAAACTATCATGTTCAACATTAATTAGATGCTTAAGCATTATTGGGGTTTTATTTAAAGCTTCTTCTAAAGGTCCACTATCTTTCATAGCGTATATTGTGTCTTCTGAATCAGTTTTTATAACTTTACCGCTTTTTAATATTACACCGTCGTCTATTTCAATTGGAGATTCAGAAAAACCTTTATCACCGCCTAAAAATTTAGTATTAAGTGCAAATTCTCCTAAGCTACTTGTTTTAGGTCCCATAGCATTTGCAATCATACCACCAATTAATCTTCCCCCAACATCACCTAAAACACCACCTATAATAGCAGT
>NZLH01000064.1 GCA_002694155.1 Pusillimonas sp.
ATAGCTGGATAAAGGTTTTAACCGCGCAGCTAAACATGGAAAAGGCTTTAAAAAGAGAAGAGAGAGGTAACGAGTAATGGAGCTACAGCCTACGCCAGAGCTGCTAAAGAAACTTGCAGAGTTTCATAGCGACCCAATTATTTGTGGCAAGTCAGGCGATGCCAACTACGGCAAGTACATCACTTACGAGGAGATCATCAAGAGAGTGCGAGAGCCAATGAGCAAGCATGGCTTGTTCTTTCAGCATGTATCACATCCTCGACCTGGTGGTGCTGCAATCGAGACAATCATCTTTGGTCATGGCGGCGCGCTGTCATCTGGCATAGTTGATGTACCAGCCAGCAAGCAAAACGAGCATGGCTATGGTGGCGCTGTCACTTATGGCAAGCGGTACAGCCTGGTACTCGCGTTAGGTATTGGCGGCGACAAGGATCTCGTAGAGAACTATCAGTTTGACGATGATGGCAAGCTTATCGAAGCAGGTGCGCCAGAAGATCCACCACCAGCCAAACCAGCACGCCAACCAAAGTCACAGAAGACACCGGACAACGTGCAACAGGAAGCCAATGCCAAAAACATCATGGTCAATGGCAAAGAGTATGGCCCGCTGATTACTTGCAACGAAATCAATAATTGTTACGACGAGTCTGCATTAAATGCTTGGAAAAAAGAAAACATCACCGCCCTTAAAATGATTGGTCAAAATCACTCTGATTTGGCGGGGATTATCAGTGCTGCCCTACTGGCTCGCAAAAAATCTGTTAACGAAGACGTACCATTCTGAGGAATAAACAATGGCTAACAAACCACACCTAGGCAACGCAAAGATCACCTTTAAACAAAACATTCATGCAACAACAAACAATGTGCCTGTTGAGTATCAAGCCTCTGCTTGGCTTACGTTCAATAANGGTTGGGATGATCTNAATAATCGGCCCTACCCGCTGACCGATCANCAACAAATGGCGGTTGAGCAGCTACATCATCAGCTTGCACANGCGGGCGTACAACTTCAACTCACTATAAAGCAGAAGGAGGGCCAAGACAGTAGAGCATGGCCGATCGCTGGACGTTTGAATTTGTTTGTCAATAAGATTGATAATCAAGCACCCCAGCAAGCTCCTCAGGAAGATACTAAATATGGATGGGAATAATGTATGGTGAACTTCTTTCGATTAGTCAGTTGGCGACTTATCTTTTTGGTGAAAGCAATCAAAAAAATTATAAGCGCGCTTTACGATTGGTACAGGCAGGGAATATCCCCAGCGTTAAAGCTGGATCACGNATCTTTGTCACACGTACCCAAGTCCAAAAGTTCTTGGAATCGAACCCTACGGGGGACATCGGTGCTGATAACGAGAGCTGATGGATGGTATGAGCTGGAGGCCTACGGGCCTATNCAGCGTATTGTCATCATCTGTTCAGACCTACGTGCAGCTTTGGAGAAGATGGTGGATACACTTGATCGACAGTGCGAGCAGTATCAGCTAGAGCAACATGACGACTATTGGTGGGATGCTGATAACGATGACCGCCTAAACCTACCAAAAAAAACGCAGCACTAGTGGAGAAATCATGGACAATTTGAAAGATGTGGATATGTTGAAAGATTTCTACAGGAGTCGGCAGATCGGTGTGCGGGGAGACTGCCCGACATGCAAGCAGACAGCTGGCATTAATGAAGAGTTGATTTTCTTTCTGCAAAACATAGCCAGCAGAGACAACGTGGGTGATGCCTCAGACATGGCCAAGCGAGCGCTAATCATCATTGGCGTAGAGCCAGACGAGGACTAACTACTTACCCTTTGGCTTCTTTTTCTTTTTACCCTTGCCGTACATTATGCTTTCGCCTTGTTGCGTTTACTGATTGCGGCAGCTTTCCGTTTAGCATCTGCCTTGCTGCTAGCGCCCCACCGCCTAAGAGATAAAAGGAGACGAGTCGGCCTACCTTTGCTATCTCGTTCAGGGCCAGGCATACCACCCATGCGAGCAAGGAAGCTGGCACGCCGAGGACTATCACCAGACTTAACAGGACGGCGTAAATTACTACCAGGATTTTCACGCTCGTATGAACGACGGCCTCTTTCATTCAGACCACCTTTTGGGTTTTTGCCTTCTTTACGTTGCCACGCTGGTGACTTAGCCACGCCTTATCTTTCCGGTTTTTGCTGCTTTGTCGGAACCTTTTGGCCCTGCAATTTTTGTCAGCGTGCCGTACACATAGGCATCTTTTTCCTTGCCTTTGAGACCCATTTTGTTGGCTCTTGCCATCAAGCTTTTTTCGAGACGCTCAGGCATATCTTCCCCCTAATCCAAATCATCAAACCGNCCGGTACGCATTTGATCTACAAGCTCAACGCCACGTAAACCCACTTGATCGTACCAGTTCGAGTCTTGCATTTCATCCGCTGCTTTCTCGTACAACCCTTTTTCACACGCAGCCAGCATATTCTTAAACCCTGATAACCGAGGCCACCCAAGATTGAAACACAGGTTTATCATGACCGCTTGACGTGCTTCGTTCATCTCATTCCACCATGGGACCTCACGATTCAGCTCGTCGATTACTACGTCGATATCGTTAGCNANNAGCATCTCNATCTCAGCNGTANTNANNCCACGCGCATCAGTNAGCAGCCTACCCACNCCAATAGTTGGATGGCCTTTNAGCGTATCGCCCGCATGAATTGGCTTGCCGGTTGCATCGTCATAGACAGCNAGGCGTACACCTTCATGGCGCTTGAGTTGATCAGCGATNTTGGCGATATTCATTTCTTGTTCCTGCTCAATAAATCTTTATCAGCCTTGCGAGCACCACCCTTGCCAGTAACAAATGACTTTACACGGCCCATAGCCCATTGGTGCGCCGATACTTTTGGTCTGCTGCCGCTNGAGTAGTACGCACCTAAGCCACGCTTGTAGACTTTTTGCAAAGTGCTTTGACTAAAACCACCNGTCGGNACGCCTTTGAATTTAGCCACGCGATCTCTCCCTAGAAATGCGATCCATCTCTGCTTTGGTTAGTAAGCCCTTACGATACCGTTCAGCAGTGCGCTTGATTTCTCTGCGTCTTGCCTCTGGATCGTCAGCACCTTTAGTGTACTTCACCGGAACGCCATCTTTCTTTGCTACTGGCTTGAACTTACGCATTGTGCTCTTTCTCATTTTGACCCCGACTTGCTTGCACCAAAATAGAAAGCAACGACACTAGATACGATGCCACCTAGGTAGCCAAGAATAAGATTAACGATGCCATCGTCATTAGCTTCGGGCGGTTGTATCGTCACCATAAAAATATATCCACCAAAGAGTGAAACTGACAACAAAGCAATGGCCCGAGCTGTCCAATCTTCTTTGAAAGATTCTCTTGCATGTTGTGTGTCCTTTGCTTCTATCGCAAACACATCCACTTCAAGCTCCTTCATGCGGACCTCAAAGTCAAGCTCGGCTTTTTTGATCTCAGCCAGCTGCTCGGGTGTAGCCTGGGCAAGTGCCTTCTCTATTTTTTGTGGCGTTGGCTCGCAACCCAGCACATCAGCCAGCATACCAGCCGCAGCACCACCCACCGGACCGCCAAGAGCTGCGCCAATCGTAGGAGCTAACTCACCAATCAAGCCTTTTATCGCGTCAAATTTCATCGCAAATACTCCACTGCACCGAGACACGCAATAATGAAAGGATACATCGCAAATAGCATTCGCTCGATCCTATTGAATCGCGCTTGTCCTTGCTCTAACCGTTTTTCAATCATCTGTCGCATAAGCTTGCATTCAGCCTCATGGATTTCGATACGTTTGAGTGCCTCTTCTGCTGCATCCATCATTGGTCCGCCAACGGGTTGTCGAGCGCTCTTTGCACTAATGCTTCAAGCCGCTCCTCTAGTTCTNTAATGTCTTGGTCTTGTGATGTCCTTAGTTGATCCCGCCNNGTNTCAAACCNTTCCTCAGCAGTATCAATGACTTCACGCACTTCCGACTCTACGCTGTCCATTGCATCTCGTAACTCTCGCGTGGTGCTGCGAACCAAACTTTCTGTCCGATCCGCCTGTTGCTCAATACGCAGTATATCATCGCGCAAGCCGTTCTTTATGTCACGCGAGTAGTCCACAGCCTCTGTGACCTTGGCGTCCATAACCTCCATCTGCTGTTGGTACGCGCCCAAATCGAGACTCGCTATCTCTTCGACCTTCTGATACATGAGAAAGCCGGCGTATAACGTACCAACGATACTGCTCAGGCCCATCACAGCAGCAATCCTAGCGCCCCAGGACATGCCTTTGATGTGCGAGGTAGCCGCTTTTACGTGATCGTCGATGTTCTCAATGTCGTCCATCAGTTTTCAAACCCACCCTGATTAGACTGTAATTTTTGCAAGTTACGAAGCTCTGCGCGTAAGCGCTGTACTTCAAGGCGTTCTCGCTCTAGCAGCAACTCATAAAGAGTGTTGCAGTTTATTCTCTCTTCTGGCCCATCAAGCGGTATGACAATACGCGCATACACGCCAATATCTTTGCGTTCTGGAAACATAGGGTCATAGTTATCAAAAGGGCCCGTGGCGTTGTTTATGATGCCAGTGACGCCAAACTCTAAATTCATTCCACCACCAACCGCATTTTGACAGTCCATGTCACCCTTGCGTATCTTATCTGACTGAAAGCTAGTGGGTCCGCTTGGGAGCTGTAAGTTCAGAGAGCTGTTTTGAGCGTATGCTTTACCACATAAGCTGACTGTCAAACCAAAAGCGAAAAGGTAGGTAGAAAAAATACAGTTCGGCCTCATTGCGAGACCCCACTAAAACGCGAACAAATACGAGAAGCCACTAAAGCCCCCTTGGTATTGTTACCCCTTAGCTTCGAGCGTGAACAAACAAACTTTGCTCGATCAGCATCAGATTCCAATATGTAAACATCGAACTTTACTTGCTCTAAATATTCGAGCCGTATGATGCGGTAACCAGTGACGAATGGAACAGGATTCCAGTCACCATCAAAGACACCTATTTCATAATATTCGACATCTTGACGTTTGTTAAACAGGTGCATCTGAGTTTTCAGCACGCCTTCAACATACGATATGCTCAAAGCAGGATGCGAAGGCAGCATTTCATGCGCCCCTGCACTATAAATCGGCAGGATCGCCAGTAAAAACGCAGCTATTCTCATTAGTTAGCAATGCACTCGGCAGTGACTATCGCCCGATACTCCCCTGCTGGATATGCTTTGCCGTACCCGTACTCTGCCAAACTGCTTACACTGAACCATGTGGTGCCAGCAGTATGTAAATCATACTCAGTTGTGTAGTCGTAAGTCACAGACTCAGACTCATAATCCGCCATAGCGGTATCGGACACTTCTTCGACCGCAGAACTTCCGGTCCAAAAAACGGTGTCAGTAAGAACAGGCGATGATGAAAAGCTGTTGGGCGCAACAATACGCGCCGTATACGACCCCCCTAACGCTACGTCATAACGAATGATAGGCTCCACCCCACCATCTTCTGCGGAGGTGCTTAATTTACCCGCCACAGGATTGCCATAGACGCCTGAAGTATCAGTGTTGATGACACACTTTGACTCCACATTGCCTATGATCACTGTTTCTTCTGCAATAGCGTTTGTGCAAACCAAAGCTGCAAGACCCGCTATATAAACTGCTTTCATGACTATCCCCTTACTTTGAATATTGACTTTGTACCATCTTCTCATGAAGAATTTGTTGAGCTAACCCGTTCCGTAAACCATCTTTGTTATCCGGTATGTTTGTTTTTGGAAGCGATACCGTTTCTCGGTAAACGCCCCCGGGTATGTCAGCTTGGTAGTATGGATTTAGTTGCTCTACGCGACTCATGCTTTGAATCATGGCATCCTGCGTAACAAGCAGAGCTAGGGTAAGTGCGTTCTCTGTAGCAGCCAATGCATTCTCGAGCCGCTGTTCGCTGTTTTCTTCAGTCTTTCGCTGTCGCTTTTTGTCTCTGTCATACAGCTCTGGATCTGTCTCATCAAGAGCTTCACGCACAGCGTCATCGCTTAGCGCGTCATAAATATCTATAGCCTCAATCTCTGGTGGCTCTATTGGTGGTACGTATCCCGGGCATGAAGGATCGGCTTGCGGGTCATAGCAGCGATCTATCTTGTAGGTGTATATGACATTGGGATCTTCTACTGAGCCAGTGCCTTCAACCTCGATAGAGCCGTCACCCCACGCGCCAATCGGTATATTGTTTACTGACACTAACTTGTTGATGCTCTCGCCTGGTAAGCCAGACCAGTCATCTACCTCGCGGAATATGTAGCCATTGCCCTCGGCATTTTCGTTTTGCACATAGACGATCATGTCATCTTCTGTCTCTTTGACCGCCGTGTACTGATAAACCACACCATTGACAGACAGTCCAGCAGCATTAGGCAATACTTGAGACATAACCCAGTTCAAACCATTCTGTGCTGCATTGCCTGAAGCACCATAGGTTATAGGATTAGAGTAAGAGTAAGACGGCAAATACGCCAAGAATGCCAGAAGCACCAGCCACTTCACGTGCATTTTTTTCCTCCATATCTAATAATTGGTTGGCTTGAGGCTGACTAGCCTTGTCCGTCTCCCAAGCGAGTTTTGCCGCATCACCAATCAGTCCGTCGTATGGACATGGCGTTCCTGCGTTGAGCATAGCTTTAAAAACACGGTCGTCTTGGCACATGACGCTTACGGCTGCGACTTTCATGCCCATGTCGTAGAGCACTTTCGCATTCTTTAATTTCTCGCAGTTCATGTCTCTAACAGTAGAACCCATTGAGATGCCGAGTATCTGCGTTTGAACAGCGCCCGCAACACCTACGGTGCACAGGTCTGAGTTGCTGTTAGCTATAATCTGAGGAGCAATAGCTGTAGGAGGCGGCGACTCTACTCTTGTAGTCATGTCGCCCTTGGTTGTCACAGTGCTGGTAGTAGTGGACTCAGTAACAATCGGCTCTTGAGCTTGAGCAACCAACGGCAGCATCATGGAGAATAAAAACCGCCATAAGATGTGCATGGCTACCGAATCGGCGTGGTGGTTCCGTGACCACGACCAACTAAGCCCAGACGTACCTTACACGTACCAGACCCGAAGTCTCCAGTCTTTACGCCAATCTTGTATTTGACTGCTTCAGGCTCATAGCCATATCGCTCGGCGTTTGCACTAAACTCTTCTACATCTGTAAATGTAGTGCCATCTACGCCAGTGAGCCGCTGCACGGTTACGATTGTGCCGCCAGCAACGCCAGTGATAGACATTGAGAAATAACCTTGAAGCGTTATCTCGTCGCTAAATGTATTTTGAGCAGTAATGCTCTTTGTCACTTCGGCGGTCATAAAATCTCCTCTCCTATAAGTTCACTATTCCCAAGGTGTGCCTGATGCTGTTGTTAACTAAATACAGCGTTGCAGATGGCCTGCACGTTAGATGGCTCAGAGGACCAGTCGCCACCTGACTGAATTACATGACGGTGATACGACTGTGAAATCACAGCCCCGTCTTCAAGGACTTTTGTAGTAGTCCGTACTTGGACAGAGGTTACATCGTTGCCTTCCTCGTCTTGTGTGGTGACTACCTCTACTTTGTCTGCTACTACTGCTTTAGTTAGTGCCATTTTTTTCTCCTGTTAGTCCAGCCCCAGAGTCCACTGAGGCTATAGGGTTAGTTAATGAAGTAAGTGATAGTTCCAAAGATGTCAGCAGTGCCGCTAGTAAGTGCGCTTACAGGTAGCTGTAAATCATTGGCATTATCACGGGTTTGACGAATAGTCATATAAGTAGCGGACGAACCCACATTGACTGTTATAGTGACGGCATCGTCGCTTGTATTACATAAGTCTAGTCGTAAAGATCCTTCTGCGGTTCCTTTAACTCCGCTACCAGAAGAAAACGGCAAGTTTCTAATTCTAATTCCGTTAGCCGGTGACAATCCCGTTGTATCAATGTCTACACATCGAAAAGTTAAATTAACCATACGGCCAACCTTTGTGTATGCACCTTCAATCGTTGAGGCTGTACCTGTGTTGCCGCCCGTGTTTGCATCGGCAATCTCTGGAGTCCACGTCCCTTCTTCATAGTCATCCAGCAGGTTGGCTGAGCCTGTGCCGCCGAGATACGCACCGCCTGAGAGATAGAGGTTGCGCCAACGGAAACTACTACCGCCTAAGTCTTCTGCGCCATTTTGCGCTACACCAGAGGTGTTAGTTGACACAAACCCAACACTTGTTGGCTTTATACCGAACTCAGAAGATGCAAAATACGCATTACTGCTGCTAACACCAATATTACCGATTAAAGTGCCGTCTTTACGGAACTGGGCAATGTCACCGTCACGAGACTTAACATTTAGATCTAAAGGAGCCGCCGCATTCGTCGTAGATGCGCGTAACAAACCAGCATTGTGCAATGAGACTGCATCACTCGTGTTGTTCTGAGCAGGATTAGCTTCAGTACTATTCACCAATACGCTTATAGGTATACCTTGAAACAGATTATTAACCGTAATCCTTTTGGTTTGTGAAGCACTAGAGTCAACAATGACAAGCTCGTCAGCGCTCGCCTGTGTCGTAAGTGCGGTTAACTGCGAAATCTTTTTGTCTGCCATAATTACTCCGTTACTAACTCGTCTGCGTTTTCTGCCAATAACTTATTGCCATTTTCAAGCAATATATTGACTCCGCTTTCGTAAGTTTCTTTCCCTATAAAAATCTCATTAAAGATCTCTCTAAGGATATTGTTAAAAATTTGTTGGTCTACATTGCTCATGATGATGCCTCATAAGCAACACTCAAGAAAATATCTCCAGTAGAGCTAGTAATCTCACTGACTAACAATGTATCAAATGAACCGCTGTCATCAACACTTCGGTTGAATACTATGTAGCTTGTATTATCTAACACGACTGGAAAGTATGGGCCATCAGATTCTACATTTACGTTGAGTGTGGTCATTGAACCATGAAAGTACACAGTATTTGATGCCAAATTGACGGCGGTAAAAGGCAGGTTTCTTACATAAACTGTGTTGGATCCAGTCATGCCGCTTGTGTTTATGTTGCTAAGTTGAATTGATACATTGTTA
>NZLH01000065.1 GCA_002694155.1 Pusillimonas sp.
CCGGAAAGCCTGGCTGGAATAGAAGGCTTAGCCTTCCATTCTGCGGAGTGGGGCTATTATGCAGACCAGAGTTAATAGATTAATATTTTTTAAGTTAAGCTGGCAATTTTTTGCTATATGAAAAAATGTAGAAGAGTTTATATTTTTCTCTCATAGTAGAAAATAATGCATATTAAATGTGGTTTATATGGATAGTCATGAAAAATAGCGAAATTTATAATAGAAATCCTGTGGAATTTTTAGACGGGATCCCTGTATTTTCAAATGAAGATAGATATACGGATAATTACAAGAAAATCGCTGGTGATCATTTGGTTGAGCTCGAACGTAGTGGCCATAATCCTTTCATGGATGAGGCCGTTTGGGTTGATTTAGAAGACTCGACGAGGAGTCTAGTTTTTAAGTATGTCGAGAAAGGTAGTCAAATATTAGATGTGGGTGTTGGCCTAGGTCGTTTATTGGCAGACTGTACGGATTATGATCGCTATGGTATTGACATTTCGCTAGACTATCTGAAACAGGCCAGCGCGAAAGGCTTTGATGTTGCGTACTCGAAAATTGAGGATATGCCGTATAAAGACGATGTCTTTGATTGTGTAGTTGCTTGTGATGTTCTTGAGCATGTCATAGACCTACATAACTGTTGCGAGCAGATAATTCGTGTAATTCGACCGGGTGGGCATTTAATTGTTCGCGTTCCCTTTTTGGATGATCTAGAGCCCTACTTAGCGGAGGGGTTTCCTTATGAGCTAGCCCATATAAGAAACTTTGATCTCGCTTCACTAAAGATTTTATTTTCAAAGGTATATGGTTTGGAGTATTTGGAACACCACTTTACTAAACCATATTTAAAAGACTCATTACTTAAGATAAAAATTTTTCCTTTAAATTCAAGGTTGAGGGAGTTGGCGAAGTCCGCGGATAGTCCAGATCACCCACTTTGGTTATTGAAAGGAATCTCTCAATATTCTCATGAAGAATTTCGTAATTGGATTTTTGGTTTGAAAGATTCCAATCCTAAGCTTTTAGAGGAAATGTTGCCAGAGCTTGTTGAAGGCTTAGAGGTTAGTCTCGTTTTTCGGAAAGGGGCATAAAATGTCTTTGAGGCAACATTTCGATGCAGTATTGATGTTTACCTGGTCCGATTGGAAAACTGAGCCTCGCAGTAACAGATACCATTATGCAACCAGATTTGCTAAAGAGCTGCCGGTACTTTTCTTTCAGCACAATTACAAAGAAATTGATAAGCTAAATTTTGAGGCGTCTGGGGTTGATAATATAGATATTGTTAATATTAGTGTTAACTTAACTGCTTCTAATATTAGGGAAATAAAGACATTTCTTGCGCATAGAGGTATTCGAAATCCTTTAATTTGGATTTATGACTCAATATATTATTCTGAACTTTTGCGAGCATTGCCTAGAGGGTATCGTGTATACCACGCAACTGAAGACTATCTAAAAGAAACTTCAGGCTGGAATCAAGGCATGAGGGAAATTGGAAATGCCGTAAAAAAATTATTGTTGGATATTGACTATTTGGTTGCCTGTTCTAAGAGTGTAGCAGAGAGCCATTTATCTTTAGGTGAGTATGGTGGGCCTTATTCTGTAGTTGAAAATGGATGTGATGCAGAATTTTATACCAAGATAGCTCGGAATGTATCTATAGATACAGTTGAGAATAAATCTCTTATCTTCCAAGGCGGTATTAATCAAAGGCTTGACTACCGACTGCTCTCTGAGCTTGTCTCGTTAATGCCTGACTGGACTTTCAAGTTCTGCGGACATGCAGTTAATGGGGAAGATTGGTCTGCACTACAAGACTTTCCGAATGTCGTTTACCTAGGTAAATTATCTCCTGAGAAGTTGGGTGAGGAAATGACGCGTTCGACGCTAGGAATTATTCCGTATATCCAAGACGATTGGATTTACGGTTCTTTTCCATTAAAAGCGTTTGAGTATATAGCTTGTGGTTTGCCGGTTGTCAGTGTCCCAATAAAATCATTAGAATGCGAGAACGAATTAATTCATTTCGCTGAGACTCCGAAGGGTTTTGAATCGCAGATACGCTCAATATCTTCAACACGGATAGATCAATATTTGGTTGAAAAAAGGTTTTCAGCTGCAGAATTAAAGTCATACAATCGAAAATTTTTAGATATGACTGAAGGATTATTATCAAACGTTGTTATATCTCAAAAGTGTCCGAAAATAAGAGTTGCGATTCTTTATGACAACATGATATCCATGCATGTTGCGACTATTCGTGAGCATCTGGAGAGTTTCAAAAAATATTCTGATTTTGAAGTTATATATATTCCGGCTGCTAATGATTTCTGGAAAGAGGTAGGCGATGATGATGACGGATTAATCGACTTTGACGCGTTTGACGTAGTAATCCTGCATTACTCCGTTCGGCTTTCTGTGACAGATCATCTTTCAGAATTAGTGGCGCGGCCACTTGAGAACTTTAATGGGCTTAAGTTGTTGTTTATTCAAGATGAGTACGAGGGCACTGAAACTGCTCGTGCTTGGATGGATCGGTTAACGTTTGACATAGTGTATACGTGTGTACCGAAAGAGTATGTTGAGCGGGTGTATCCCGCATATCGTTACCCCTATACTGAATTTCTCCCTACATTAACCGGCTATGTTCCAGAAAACAATCTTTTAGATTTATTTTCGATGCCTCTTCCTGAGCGTAAAACCATGATCGCTTATCGTGGGCGTAGATTGCCGGCGATATATGGTGACTTAGGGCAAGAGAAGTATGCAATTGGTGCTGAAATGAAAATTTATGGCACATTGCGTAGTCTTAATATAGATATAGAGGTGGATGATTCTAAAAGAATTTATGGGGAAGACTGGTATAAGTTTTTAGGCTCTGCTCGAGCGACGTTAGGGACGGAAAGCGGTTCAAGCATCTTTGATTTTCATGGTGATTTAAGTAGATCTATCGCTACCTATTTAAAGAATAATACAGACGCTTCTTACTCGGATATTAAAGCTAAATTTTTACATGCCCATGAAGGGTATGTTGAAATGAATCAAATTTCTCCTAAAATATTTGAAGCAATAAAGTTAAGAACGGCGCTAGTTCTTTTTGAAGGTAAGTATTCTGGAATAATCAAACCGAATATTCATTATATTCCGCTAAAAAAAGATTTTTCAAATATTGATGAAGTACTGAGTCGTGTTGTCGACGACAATTATCTAATGGAAATTACTGACCGTGCATACAGAGATGTAGTTCTTTCCGAAAAGTACTCTTATCGCGCATTTGTAGAAAGTGTTGATCAGGACATCAGTTCAAGGTTAAGGCATAACGTTTTCAAAGGTCAGCTGCTATCGGTGCAGTTGTATATTGACGCAACCGGTGCTCTGAAACAAAGTTTGCCGCTATTGCCTGTTGGGTTAAGTTCTGGGCCTCATCCATTAGCTTCTAGAGATAATGGGCTATCTGTTTTGTCGATCGACCATTCGCTGTGTCACAGAGAGAGCATCTCGATAACCGACAAGGCGAGTGAAGTCTCCAATACGCTGGCTCTTCCGGTCAAAAGGTTTGTGTATAGGTGCATGTATTCCCTGTATGTTCGTATGCAACCTCGTTCCGCAGAAAGTGGTTTGATAGTAAGGTTACTACGTCGAGTATGGCGCCTTTTTCCAGCCAGTATACGGAAACGATTTTATAACTCCAATAAGTAAGGCAGGTTTTCATGTGTGGTTTGGTAGCGCTATGTTCCCCACAAATCCCCATTCGACAAGACTTATTGAGTGCAATGAGGGATCGGCTGACTCATCGAGGCCCAGATAACGGTGGAAACTGGATCGAGCATGGTGAGAGGCTCGGATTTGGCCATCGTCGTTTGTCAATTATGGATACAACGCATGCTGCCGATCAACCTATGATCGGTGATGGAGGCAAATTTTCTTTAGTATTCAATGGCGAGATTTATAACTTTATTGAGTTGCGCAGCGAGTTGAGGTTACTTGGGCATACTTTCCGCACAAATAGTGACACCGAGGTGCTTTTTTTTGCTTTGATTGAGTGGGGAGAAGCGGCCTTAAATAAACTAAATGGAATGTTTGCTTTTGTCTTTTGGAATGGATATGCCGAAACCTTGCTGGTTGGACGAGATAGGTTCGGAGAAAAGCCGCTGTTTCTAGCAAAAGGGCAATGCGGGATTCGTGTATTTGGCTCTGAAATGAAGGCGTTATTAGCCCATCCTTTAATTTCCCCGAAGATAAATGATGAGGCGATCGCCGCATTCGCCCAAGGAAATTGGTACGAAGATGGTGAAATGACTTTTTTCGATAATATTGAGCGATTCCCTCCAGCACACGCAGCGATATATAACAAAGCCGGGATAGAAATAAAACGCTGGCGTTATTGGACGCCGGATTACACCAAGATCGATTACAGCCTGTCACCCAGGGAAGCAGCGGAGAGGTTTTGGACTCTTTTTGAGCGTAGCGTACAGGTTCGTCGCCGTGCTGATGTACCAAATGGGTCAAGCTTGTCAGGAGGGTTGGATTCTTCTGCAATTGTAAGCGTATTAGCTCGTGAGCAAACCGCTGATTTTGGTTCTTCAAGCGTGTTTTCAGCAGTTTTTCCGCATGACGCTACGATGTCGGAAGAGGTTGAAATTGATGAAGTAGCGGCCTATACAAAAGTGATTCCGAAGAAAGTGACGCCAAATCCGAATAAGTTGGTTGAAGAAATGTCGCTCTTGCATTGGCATCAAGAAGAGCCATTTTTGTCGGCTTCGATTTATTTGCAATGGTGTGTGGCTAGGCTCGCGTATCAGAATAATACGACTGTTCTTTTAGATGGCCAGGGCGCAGACGAGCTGTTAGCGGGTTATCAGTTTTATTTTAAGCAGAGACAATTGGACTTATTAGACAGGGGTGAGAAACCTTTGGCTTTAAGAGAGACCGCAAAATTTAATCGAAGGCTAAATAAAGCAAGTCAGAACTATGTAGGAGTTGAGCGCAGATTTAACGTAAATGTCGCTTATTCGAATGATGAATTGAAGGGGTTAAAAACGGGTGGTAATGATGTTTTTCACTATCCATATTCAGTAGGAACTGCTCCCGCTAAACCAGGCTTTCGCTTGAGACGCACGATATCCGAGGCATTGCTCTATAACAGCTTACCTATGCTTTTGAGGTACGCAGATAGAAACTCAATGGCTTTTTCTCGTGAGGTTCGACTGCCATTTTTAGATTATGAATTAGTCGACTATTGTATTTCTATGCCCGATGATTATTTAATTCGAAATGGTTGGCAAAAATGGATCCTAAGACAATCTGTTGGTCATTCAATCCCCTCCAAGATAAGATGGAGAGCAGATAAGGTTGGTTATGCTGCCCCTCTGGACACTTGGCTTAGAAAAGAGTTGCGTGATTGGGCACATGAACGTCTCTTTGATAGCAGTATGCTGTCCCTACCCTTTTTTGATCAGCAAGAGATTGAAAAATTGTGGGCCCAGCACCAGAACGAAGTTGCAAATAACTCATGGTTGCTTTGGCGATGGATTAGTTTGGCCGAGTGGTTACATATTACTAGGTCTGGTTGGTGGAAGGCTGGAGCGTCTGTAGCTTGATGGTGCATGATGAAAGTTTTTAATTAAGGAGTAAGTTAGGTGTGCGGTATTTTTGGATATGTAGGAACACAAAAATGTAATTATAAAAATATCGAAAATGATCTAGCTATCGGGATCGGCCGACTGTCTCATCGAGGTCCGGATGGCACTGGTAAATGGATTAGTGAGAATAAAATAGCAGGGTTTGCGCATGCACGACTTTCCATTATAGATCTGCAGGCTGGCGCTCAGCCTATGGTGTCGGAAAGCGGACGATATACGATTACATACAATGGTGAGATTTTTAACTATATTGAACTAAGATCACTTATTGGACCGAATGAGTTTGCCACAAATTCTGATACAGAAGTTATATTAAAGGCTTATGAGAAGTGGGGTGTTAAATGTCTTTCTTATCTGCGAGGTATGTTTTCGTTCGCAATATGGGATAACAAAGAAAATAAACTTTTTATTGCTAGAGACCGCTTTGGTATTAAGCCTTTATATTGGGTTGAAACCGCCAAGGGATTGTTTTTTGCTTCAGAAATTAAGGCATTATTGCCTTTTTTAGATGAAAAATCTGTGAATAGTTCTGCGTTGGCAGACTATTTTTCTTTTCAATTTTGCCTTGGAAATAAAACGTTAATGAACGGTGTGCAGCAAATGCCCGCTGCTCATTATGCGGTATATTCAGCTGGGGAAGCATTGAAACCCGAACGTTATTGGGAAGTTCATTATGCTATTGATTATGATCATACCGAAAAGTGGTTTACTGAGCGCTTAAGAGAGCTGTTGGTAGACTCCGTAGATGTTCATTTAAGAGCTGATGTTGAAGTAGGAAGCTATGTAAGTGGTGGAGTAGACTCGAGTTTATTGGCTTCTCTAGCGCGCGATGTTCGGCCGACGGGTTCATTTAAGGCATTCAACGGGCGTTTCACAGATGGACCTGAATTTAATGAGTCGCTCTATGCCCAAGCGCTTGCCGATCAGTGCGATATATCATTAAACATTTCAGATATTGGAGAGCAAGATTTTGTTGATAATATTGCTAAGATAATTTGGCATTTGGATCAACCGACCGCCGGGCCTGGTGCCTTTCCTCAGTACATGGTTTCAAAAGCCGTTGGCAAGAACGTAAAGGTCGTTTTGGGGGGGCAAGGCGGTGATGAAATATTCGGGGGATACGCGCGTTATCTTGTTGCGTATTTCGAGCAATGCATAAAAGGAGCGATAGACGGCACGCTGCAGAGTGGTAATTTCCTGGTTACCTACGAGTCTATTATTCCGAATTTACAAACGTTGCGCGAATATAAGCCCATGTTAAAAGAGTTCTGGTCGCAGGGGCTTTTTGGCGAGCGCGACGAACGGTACTGGCGTTTGGTGAACAGGGCGAATACGTTTGGTTCTATTATTGCCCCGGAAGCGCTGGATCAACGCAGTACGTTTGAGGAATTCAAAAGTATTTTCTGGGGGGAAAATGTGGGCAAAGAGTCTTATTTCGACTCCATGACACATTTTGATTTTAAAACGTTGCTGCCTGCTTTACTACAGGTTGAAGATCGGATGAGTATGGCGCATGGCGTAGAAGCCAGGGTACCATTTTTAGATCATCCCCTAGTTGAGTTTGCTGCCACCATCCCTGCAGATATCAAGTTCCGTGATGGTGAGTTGAAAAGGTTGTTAAAGCAGGTCTTTTCCGATAAGTTACCGTCAGCCATTAAGAATCGAAAAGATAAAATGGGCTTTCCGGTACCCCTTAATTTGTGGTTAAAAAAGAAAGGTCCTGCAAGGGAATATATTGGCGATATGCTGTCAACATCCAAGGCACGTTCAAGGCCTTATTTGCAGGACGGGTTTTCGTTGGATTCGGTCCTAGACACTCAAAGTGTTTACGGTCGTAACTTGTGGGCGCTTTTAAGCTTGGAGTTATGGCATCAACAATTTATAGATTAAGTGCTCGTGGATAAACTTAATATTTTGGTGTTACATAGCTTGGGGGCTCCAGATTTGGCGCCCCGCTTTCTTCGTAAGCATGTTTTTTCGTTAATAAATTGTTTCCCAGAACATAACTATCTTTATCATGATGCATCGTTACCTTTACCCCAGTATGTGAAGGATATTGAGTTCGATGCGATCTTATTAGACGTTACATTTTTGTGTGCCAGATGGGCAGGGAAAGAGTATTTTCAGCGCCGACTTGCCGAATATGCGTTTGTCGCTCAGTCATCGGCCGTTAAATTGGCTTTCCCTCAAGATGAGTACGACTGTAATGAGATCCTGGATCGATGGATGTGCGACTGGAATATAGATGTCGTGTTTTCAGTTATTGCATCAAATCAGCATGTTTTGTACCCGAATTTCCATAAACAAGGCCAAATTCATTTGGGGTTTACAGGTTATTTAGACGGGTCACTTGTTAATTATCAGTACAAGCCGTTTCAGTTACGGCCAATAGATATTGGATACCGGGCCAGGAAATTACCACCCTATTTTGGGCGTATCGGCGAGACTAAGTGGACCATTGGTCGTGACGTAGAGCGGCAAGCTGAAATGTATGGATTACATACGGATATTGTGTTGGGACCCGAGGGGACTCTTTTGGGCGACAAGTGGATTAGTTTTATTAATGACTCAAAGTTCACGCTTGGGGCAAATAGTGGTAGTAGTTTGTTAGATCCAGTTGGCTCAATTCAGCGAACGGTACGAAGTTATGTAGATCGTAACCCCAGGGCAACATTTGAGGAGGTAGAGGCGGCTTGTTTTTATGGCTTGGATGGTCAGTATGAGTTTACGGCCATATCCCCTCGCGTTTTAGAGGCGGCTATGCTGGGAAGTTGCCAGATTTTAGTTGAAGGTGAATACAGCGGAATTCTGAGGCCTTGGGAGCACTACATACCAATCAAGAATGATGCCTCAGATTTCTCTATTGTTTTTTCTGCAATGCAAGATCAAACTTTAGTTAATGATTTAATTCGCTCTTGTCGTGAAGCGATCTTGGCAACTAAGTCTTTAAGCTATGAAAACAACGCATCCCAGGTGTTAACTTTAATACGTGAATTACGTACAAAGCGTTCCACCGGTAATGGTAAAGATGTTGATATAGGTCAGGTAACAGAAAAATATAAGAAAGAAATGGTTAACGATTATAAAAAGATGTGGAGAAAACAAAAGGCGAAAATGCAGTTGAAGAGATTGCTTGAGTCGGTTCCGGCTGGTAAGCGCTTGATTAGTACTTTACGCAAAGTAAGAAATATTTGAGTTACGACGATTGTTTGTTTTAGACAATATCGTAAGTATTAACCCACCTCGCAAAATTCACTCCTCTCCAATGTTGCCAGTCAGCCCCTTTTTTTGTTTTGGCAGTAGCGCGGTAATGCTTTTCTAACTCAGGGCGGTTGATAAAATCTAATGTCCTTCGTTGTTTTATTTGCTTGGATGTTGTCGCACTTGCTATGTGTTGTAGCCACTTTTGTTCAGGCGTAGCGAATCCTACTTTATCCGTACGTTCCAGAATAGTTTTAGGCACAATTCCTTGCATAGCCGCGTGGAATACGTGCTTTGTTTTTGCCTGCGGCGACACCAGGTACTCTTCTGGAAAATTTAAACATAGGTTTGCTAACGGCGCAGTTAAAAATGGGACTCTACTCTCTACTGAAAAATGCATGGCATTCCTGTCACCGTGTCTTAGTAAATGCGGCAACCCATAACTTTGCAATGAATGAGCCAGTTTTTCTATAAGCCGTTGGCCTTTGTAATCGGGACTAAGCGGTGGGCGATAGTCACATAACTTAACGCCCGCCTCTTTTAATAAATCAATATTTAACCAGTCGGGTTCAAACGATCTTCCGGTTAACCGACGTGCAAGCGCATATACTTTCGGCGGTAAAGTAATGTGCGCCAAGTGCATCAAAGCATGGCGGTAACTGAGTCTGTTTAGTTTGGCCCAGTGTTTGGCAAAGTCGTGGGCGGTTCCGTAGCGGTGCTGCTCTAATAAGCTCAGCAGTCGGTGCCCCGGGTAGCCGGAATACCCCCCTAATAGCTCGTCGCCCCCTTGGCCTTCCAGCATCACCGTTATATTCTGTTCGCGAGCAAGTTTAAATACACGGAATTGTGCATAAATACTGGTGCTGCCGAAGGGTTCGCCTTGAGCTTTCACCAAGGTATTCAGGTCTTCCGCCAGCTCATGGGGTTGAATGTGTACCTTGTGTGCGATTGCGCCGGTGTGCTGGTTGATAAGGTCAATCCACTTTTCTTCGCTGGTGGCGGGGTCTGACGACACATAGCTGAAGGTGTGAATGGGTAGGTCTTTATATAGGTAACGCATACCACACACAATGGCCGACGAGTCAATGCCTCCCGATAATGCTGCCCCCACGGGAACGTCGCTACGTAAATGCGTGCGAATATTATGTAAAAACTGTTCGCGAACTGCCTCTACTGCTTGGTCAAATGTAAGTTTCTCTTTTTTTAGCAGGGTGGGCGCCCACCACTGATGGGGTTCGGCGTTAGCGGGCTGCTGTAACGAAATGCGAAGCAGATGCCCAGGCAACAAATGCCGTATACCGGCCAGAAAAGTGTCTTCTTGGTTGTCGTATTGCCCATGAACTAAATAGTCGTAGCAGCGCTGCCAGTTCAGCTCCGGCTTTTGGGGTACTAATGCCAACATGGCTGTTTGTTCCGACCCGAATAACAGTTGTTTATCGTGGTAATAATAGAACAAAGGCTTGATACCGAATGGGTCGCGCACCAGGGTAAGGCTATGGTCTTGCTTGTCGTATAGCGCAAAAGCAAACATGCCTTCCAGTTTGGGCAGGCAGGCGGGGCCCCAACATAGCCAGGCATTAAGTAACACCTCGGTATCGGTTTGGGTGGTGAACCGGAAGCCCTGTTGCTGCAGTTCTGCTCGTATTTCTTTGTAGTTGTATATTTCGCCGTTGTACACAATGCTTAGGCGGCCATCGTAGCTTGCCATGGGTTGGTGCCCTGCGGGGCTTAAATCCAGAATGGAAAGCCGGGTGTGGCCCAGGTGCAGCTCTCCAAAGCCCAATGGGTAAATTTCATGCCCGCGGTCGTTAGGGCCGCGATGTCTCAGCCGATCAAGTGCTGTGCTTACGCGTAAGGCACTATCAGGGCTCCCCTGCGGCCACCACCCGCCGGTTATGCCGCACATACGGAATCCTTGTTGGTGAGCACTTGTTTGTAAAACTGAACAAGGTTGGTGGCTTCCGTCGCCCAGTTAAAGTGTTCCCGCATCGCCCTATAACCATTCTGGCCCATGCGTTGGGCCTCGTTTGGGTGGCTAAGCAGGTAGTCTATAGCTTGGGCAATTTCAGCAGGGTTAAGTGGGTTGGCGCATATACCGCATTTGTGGGTCTTGATAATGCTTTCCCACAAGGGGAAATTCGAGGCCAGTACAGGAATGCCGGCGGCCATATATTCGAACAGCTTAATGGGTAGAGCCTCTACATAGTTCACTGTGGGGTGTAAAAGCACTAGCCCTAAACGAGCTTTTTCCAGCGTTGTGTGAATTTCTTCACGGCTTAAATAGCCTAAATAATCTACTTTTTCCCAGCCCGGTAGCCTGTGTAGTTGCTGTTCAAAATCGCTGTTGCTGAAATCGCCGGCCAGAAGCAATTGGCAATCATGTTGTGACAGCCCTACTGCAGTTACGAGTTCCGTAATACCTCGCAGCTTAGTGAGGCCTCCTACGTATACGGCAAATGGGGGGCGGTTTTCGTAAGGTGTTGGGGTGTCGTTAAACGCCTCGGGTGTGGGGTAGTTGTGAATCGTGGTGCTGTGCGTGCAGAACTGGCTGAATTTTTGGGTAATGTTCGGGGTGGCACTTACAACGCCCGTAAGGTGGCGTGAAAAGTGTTGTTCCAGCTTGGCGCTAAGCGCTGAAGCCGCGCCTTTTATCCAAAACGGTAAATAAGGTTTGCTGCGTACTTGCTTTGGCAAGTCTTCATGCGCGTCGAAAATAACGGCTGCCCCTTGGCGGCTCAATAGTTTCGCGTGGGGCAGTAATTCGGGGTCGTGCAAATGGTAAATATCCGCTTTTAAGGCAAGTGCTGTTTGTGCTAAGTGCCGAGCGGTGTACGTCATTCTTTTCCAGCGACTATGCGCGGGCCTTACAGAAGTAATATTGACTCCGTGTAATGTTTCGTTGGGCAGGCCGTCTGCAACAACAAGGGTTACATTGAAGCCGGCTTGCGCCAACGAACGGCATTCTTTCTCGAAGATTCTGATGTCATATCGAGGGTGTGCAGACGTAAGGTGCACGACCTTGATCATAGTCAATCTTTTTTCAAGAATGGGTGGAAGTCGCCGCTTAAGGGGGCAATGGCTGCGTGGCGAATAGATGCGACGGTTTCAATAGCGGTGCGGTTGTCTTCCAGGCCATAGCCACGCCCCGCCAGAATTTCTTCGTAGCTACGCGTGTGCAGGTCGGTAAAGCCGCCGGAAAATTCAATTTCTTCGCCGTCAACGGTAATCGACCGGAAGGTGCGTTGGCCTTTGTCGCGCTGCGCGGCGGGCACGTCTTCAATGTTAATCGACAAGAACCAGCGCACGCGTGCGTGTTCGTATTCCAGGTAGCCGGCGGC
>NZLH01000066.1 GCA_002694155.1 Pusillimonas sp.
GCTTGGAGACTTCATCAAGACTGCGACCCGACAATGCGCGGCGAATACTGCGATCCATTCTTCGGGCGGCAAACGAGTCGGTAGCCTGTGAAAGGCGCTCAACCGTCTGGCGCACCGCATCGGCAGTGGCGTTGCCTTCTTTCAGCACTGCCCAGCCGGCTTGCATGACTTGATCCACCTGCGCACGCTCATCGTTATCAAGAAGGTCACCGTCCGACTCAAGTGCAGACTGCACCGACTCCAGCAACTGGCTTAACTCAACCTGCTGCTCGCGCAAGGCACGTGCCTGAGCATCTTCCGAGGCATGACTCATCCCTTCACTCAGCATGCGGGCCACTTCGTCATCGGATAAACCATAAGAAGGCTTCACCGAGACACTGGCTTCGGCACCCGTACTTTCCTCACGCGCGCTAACGTTCAATAACCCATCGGCGTCGACCTGGAAAGTAACCTGAATGCGCGCGGCACCCGCTACCATGGGAGGAATGTCCTTTAACTCAAAACGCGCCAGCGAACGACAGTCGGACACCAGATCACGTTCACCCTGAACAACATGGATACTCATGGCTGTTTGGCCATCTTTAAAGGTCGTGAATTCTTGCGCACGCGCCACCGGAATGGTGCTGTTGCGCGGAATCACACGCTCAACCAACCCGCCCATGGTCTCCAGACCCAGCGACAAAGGCGTGACGTCAAGCAAGAGCCAGTCTTCACCCGGAGCACGATTGCCCACCAGCAAGTTGGCTTGCAAGGCTGCGCCCAAAGCAACCACCTGATCGGGATCGAGATCGTTCAAAGGGTCGGTACCAAACAGTTTTCCTACTTCGCGCTGAATGACAGGCATGCGCGTAGCACCACCCACCATGACCACGCCTTTTACGTCAGTTATTTCAAGATCTGCATCACGTAACGTTTTGCGCGCACGGTCAAGCGTACGACTGACGAGCGGCTGTGCCCAGGATTCGAATTGCTCGCGACCCAGCTTCATTTCCACTGTATCGGCCCCTACTTGGGCGCTAAACACAGTTTCATCGGCATCGGTTAGCGCTTCGCGCGCTGCCCGTGCCGCCACATACAAAGCGCGCACGTCTTCCTTGCGATCTAGCTTTAGCGAATGCACTTGAGCAACCTGCTTGACAATTTCAGTGTCGAAATCATCACCGCCAAGCTGGGTATCGCCGCCTGTAGCAACCACCTCAAACACGCCTTTGCTTAAACGCAGAATAGAAATATCGAAAGTGCCGCCGCCCAAATCGTAAACCGCATAAACCCCTTCAGCCGCATGATCAAGGCCATAGGCAATTGCGGCAGCCGTGGGCTCATTCAACAAACGCAACACTGTCAGGCCGGCCAAACGACCTGCATCGCGGGTTGCCTGACGCTGAGCATCATCGAAATAGGCGGGCACAGTAATAACAGCGCCAACCAGGTCGCCGCCCAGCGCCATTTCGGCGCGTGTCCGCAACGACTTAAGGATTTCGCTGGAAACCTCGACCGGGCTGAAATCACCTTGTACGGTACGCAGACGCACCATATCGTCACCTTCGGCAAAATCGTACGCAGCACCCTCAGCCTGAGCCTCGGCCAAAGAACGCCCCATAAAACGCTTCACCGAAGCAATCGTATTTCGCGTATCGCTTGCCTGATGTTCACGCGCTTCGTAACCCACCTGCACATCGCCACTGGACAAATAGCGCACGACCGACGGCAACAACACGCGATGGTGTTCATCGGCCAAGACTTCGGGCGCACTACTACGCACCGCGCCAACCAATGAATGCGTTGTACCCAGATCGATACCAACAGCAAGTTTACGTTGATGTGGAACCGGGGAGTCGCCCGGTTCGGAAATTTGCAATAAAGCCATAAATAATTATTGGTTCCGGTCTGCCAGTTCGTGTTTCGCTACCTGAATTTCGCTTAGCAGCTTATCCAGGAACATCCATTCGCGCACCTTCGCGGCAGCCGCACTCGCATCGTTTTGTTCGTCGATAAGCGCAGCAACATGACGCTGCATGTCTGCAATTGCCTCTTTGATTTCCGTGTCTAGGGCTGCAAAGGCTTCAGGTTGGCCCGCCGATTTCGCTTCGTCGAGTGCTTCGCGCCACGCCATTTGACGCATCAGAAAGTCGCCATCCATACGCGTATTGCTTTCGGTTTGTAAATCGCAGCCAGCCAGCTCGCATAAATAGCGTGCACGCGCCAGCGGCTGTTTCAACACCCGATACGCTTCATTAATGGTAGACGCCCATTGCATGGCCACGCGTTTTTCCGCCGCCGTAGCGTTAGCGAAACGGTCGGGGTGCACTTGCCCTGCCAGCTGTCGCCAGCGCGTTTCAAGCAAGGACGAATCCAGGGCGAAAGTTTGCGGAAAATCGAATAATTCGAAGTAGTTTTGAGATGACACACTACACCGTGAATGATTCGCCGCAACCGCAGGTTGCCTTTTCGTTGGGGTTCGTAAACTTAAACCCTTCGTTCAGGCCTTCGCGACCATAATCCAGTTGTGTTCCTTCCAGGTACGGCAAGCTTTTGGCATCGATAAAAACCTTTACGCCGTGCTGCTCGAAAACCGAATCATCGGCGTTCGGCTCGTCGACGTATTCAAGCTTATACGCCATACCGGAGCAACCCGTTGTGCGCACACCCAGGCGTAAACCCAGGCCTTTGCCACGTTTTGCCAAATAGCGGCTGACATGATCGGCCGCTTGCGGAGTAAGCGTAATACCCATAGTTTTAATCCTGTTTACTGTGCGTTTCCTTGTAATTCTGAACGGCCGCCTTGATGGCGTCTTCGGCCAGAATGGAACAGTGAATTTTCACCGGTGGCAAAGCCAGCTCTTCGGCAATTTGCGTGTTGCGAATTTCCATTGCCTGATCGAGCGTTTTGCCTTTAACCCATTCGGTTACAAGCGAACTGGAGGCAATAGCTGAACCACAGCCATAGGTTTTAAAACGCGCGTCTTCAATAACACCCGATTCATTCACCTTAATTTGCAGTTTCATAACATCGCCACAGGCGGGTGCGCCAACCATACCGGTACCCACGCCAGCGTCGCCTTTCTCGAAACCACCCACATTGCGGGGATTTTCATAGTGATCCAGTACTTTTTCGCTATAAGCCATAATGTGCTCCTTGTATCTCTTTCAAATCTTTAGTGTGCGGCCCATTGAACCGTGTCCAGGTCAACCCCTTCCTGCACCATTTCCCACAGCGGGGACATATCGCGCAACTTGCCAACCCGGGCCTTTAATAGTTCGACTGCAAAATCAATATCTTGTTCAGTGGTAAAACGCCCCAAGGTGAAACGAATGGAGCTGTGTGCCAACTCGTCGTTTCGGCCTAATGCGCGTAGTACATAGGAAGGTTCCAAACTGGCCGATGTACAGGCCGAGCCACTGGACACTGCCAATTCTTTAATGGCCATAATGAGCGACTCGCCTTCCACATAGTTAAAACTTACGTTCAGGTTGTGCGGAACACGTCGCTCCATATCACCATTCAGGTACACCTCTTCAATTTCGGAAACGCCTTTCCACAGACGGTCGCGCAAGACACGAATGCGTTCGTTCTCGGTGCCCATTTCCTGTTTCGCCAAACGGAAGGCCTCGCCCATACCCACAATTTGATGGGTAGGCAATGTGCCCGACCGGAAGCCCCGCTCGTGACCCCCACCGTGAATTTGCGCCAAAATGCGAATACGGGGTTTGCGGCGAATAAACAAAGCACCCATACCTTTCGGGCCATACGTTTTATGCGCCGAAAAAGACATTAGGTCTACCTTCAGCTTTTGCAGGTCGATTTCCACCTTACCCGTAGCCTGGGCTGCGTCAACATGAAAAATAATGCCTTTCTCGCGGCAAATTTCACCAATGGTTTCAATGTCTTGAATGACACCAATTTCGTTGTTCACCATTAAAACCGAGACCACACTGGTATCCGGCCGCAGCGCTTGCTTGAAGACTTCAAGATCAAGCAAACCATTTTCCTGAACATCGAGGTAAGTTACTTCGAAGCCCTGGCGCTCGAGCTCGCGACAGGTATCAAGCGTCGCCTTGTGCTCGGTTTTCAGGGTAATAATATGCTTGCCGCGTTCAGCGTAAAAATGGGCGGCGCCTTTAACCGCCAGGTTAATCGATTCAGTTGCACCTGATGTCCAGATAATTTCACGCGAGTCGGCGTTTACCAAATCGGCCACCTGAGCGCGTGCTTGCTCTACGGCCTCTTCAGCCTCCCAACCAAAAGCATGGCTACGCGAAGCCGGGTTACCGTAATGCTCGTAGAGCCACGGTACCATTTTCTCTACAACACGGGGATCAACCGGCGTTGTGGATGAATAATCTAAATAAACAGGACGTGAAGACATCTACCAACTCCTTATTAAACCGGCATTGACGGCGCAACCTTGGCGCCCGCCACTTTACTTACCTTAACTGTGTTTTCGTTACGTTCTGCAGCGGCATCATGCAGTGCCCGCATGCGTTGTTTGTCGACCAGGTCTTGCAATGAGACCGAATCGAGGTATTCAACCATCTTGTGGTTCAGCGTTGTCCAGAGCTCGTGTGTCATGCAGCGGCTGGATTGCCCTGTGCGACCCACATTGCAATCCTCCTTGCCGCCACAACTGGTGGCATCAAGAGGTTCGTCGACCGCGAACACGATATCGGCCACGGTGACATCGCGCGCCAGGCGTGCCAAAGAGTAGCCACCCCCCGGACCCCGCACGCTGTCTACCAACTCGTGGCGACGCAACTTGCCAAACAATTGCTCTAGATACGACAGCGAGATGTTCTGCCTTTGACTGATGGCCGCCAAAGTAACCGGCCCGCTATGCTGACGCAGCGCCAAGTCAATCATGGCGGTAACGGCAAAACGCCCCTTTGTGGTTAATCGCATATGATGTCCTTGCCATTATCTTTGCAAACAACGGGAACCATAAAA
>NZLH01000067.1 GCA_002694155.1 Pusillimonas sp.
GGCACGAGCCCAAACAACGACAGCACCGGCGTCAACATATGTGTGTGTTGACCTGAAATGCACAAAGTATGCTGGAAGCGATCATCCCCTTTCAGTGCAAGCACAAGCGGAGCCATCTTTATTGCTTCGGGTCTTGTACCCACAACTGTCAAGACATGCATGAAATAATATTAGAACATAAACAAATAGATTCTAATTATATCAAAAATTAAATGTGATTTTCTTCTACTACTGCACCTCCGTACTGAGGTCGAGAGACTAGTTTTGTCGAGTTTTTCACAGCATCACTAAAAGTTCAAGGCCCGTGCAGACGTCAGTGTCTTGATAACGTACAGGAACGACTGACAGATTCAATCAAGTTTCACCAAAACGGCTTTTTAAATTGGCGTACTAACACAGTTAAGAAGAGCAACGGGATAATTGGTCGTCTTACCCTTTAATAGAGGACGATCGGCAACGATACACTTTATTAATACTTTTTAAGAAATAACGCGACCCTACGACAGACCGACAATTGCCGGCAACTTTATGCTTTAATACCAGGCAACTTTTTACTTAACGACACAGTAAGCCAGCAGCGCATTACCGTCTCGGTCGCGAGGGCCGCGCTTCACAGAATGCGTGTCAACGGTCGAAGACTGCCATGGGGTGTTGCCGAAAAGATGCTGGATGATCTCGAAGCTGCACAGCCTCAAAAATGAGGAACCGAATTGATTAGAGGGATCTGCAAAGAAAAATGCCCTGTAGTTCTGATGACACTCTGAGGCCTTCGTTTTCTTAAATTTGGCTTTGTTGGTACACCAGAAGCTGGCTATACCAAGAATGAGCGTGGTGTACCGATCCAGTAACCAACAACTATGAAATAGGTTGAAATTGCTTGCAATGGGTTGCAAGGTATTTTCAGGCTAAGTTGTTGAGTCTTTGGGAATTTCCATGCTTTTTGAAAGCACTTGAAATAAGCCGATGGTGGCCTGGGGCGGAATCGAACCACCGACACGCGGATTTTCAATCCGCTGCTCTACCAACTGAGCTACCAGGCCATTCGGTAAAGGCAGAATCATACACTAATTTTTTGTTTTCTGCTGGCGTGGCGTCGCGGGTTTTTTCGGTCTTGCATTTTCATGGTGTTGTCACAAAATACAGTATTAACCCTAGTGCCGGTATAATAAGGGGTTCGAATCAATTGCCTGGGCTCTTACAAGCGCTTTTCAAATGTCTGTCGACGTTTATACCTTCGGTCTGAATCACGTTTCCGCGCCGGTTTCGGTGCGTGAGCGTGTTGCTATGCCGCTTGAAGTGATCAAGCCGGCGCTGGAGGGTTTGCGCTCGACATTCGGCGAACGGGTAAAAGAAGCCGCTATTCTTTCCACCTGTAATCGNACGGAANTGTATTGCGCGGCCGACCCGGAAGTGTCNTTNCATTTGCCGCGTTGGNTNGCNGATTTNAANCAGCTNGATGCNCNNCATTTGCAGCCGCATNTGTATCAGCATCANCACAANGAAGCNGTGCGNCANGCNTTNNGNGTGGCNAGTGGGCTCGATTCCATGGTGTTGGGCGAGCCNCAAATTCTGGGCCAAATGAAAGAGGCGGTGCGGGCGGCGGAACAAGCCGGTGGCTTGGGTACGCTTTTGCATCAGCTTTTCCAACGTACGTTTTCGGTGGCGAAAGAGGTGCGTTCGCAAACGGCTATNGGCGCACACTCAGTTTCAATGGCGGCAGCGGCAGTGCGGTTGGCCGAGCGCGTGTTCGGCGANATTTCCGAAACCCGTGTGNTGTTTATTGGNGCAGGCGAAATGATTGANCTCTGTGCCACGCACTTTGCGGCGCTGAACCCCGCCCAAATGACAGTGGCNAATCGTACGGTTGAGCGNGCCGAAACGCTGGCTTCACGNTTTATGGCACGTACNTTAAAACTTAGCGAGTTGCCGCAATCGCTNGAGCAGTTCGANATNGTGGTGTCCTGTACGGCCAGTTCCCTGCCCATATTGGGTTTGGGTATGGTCGANNGNGTNACNCGTGCNCGCCGTCANCGCCCNATAGTNATGGTNGANNTNGCNGTGCCNCGCGATATTGAAACNGAAGTAGGCCGGCTGGACGANGTGTATTTATATACNGTNGANGANCTGGGCCGCATGGTGCAAACCGGNACCGACGCCCGCCGGGCNGCGGTTGTGCAGGCTGANGCCATTATTGAAACGCGGGTTCAGCATTTCATGCATTGGNTGCAGAACCGCGATATNGTTCCNGCGATTGTGAATATTCATGANCAGGCCGATTCNCTTAAANCANCGNGANCTTGAGCGNGCGCGTCGCTTATTGGCTAAAGGTACTGCNCCNGAAGAGGTCATGGANATACTGGCGCACAGCCTNACNCAGAAATANATNCANGGNTCTTTGGCAACGTTGAATCGCAGNGATGCNGAACAACGACAGCAATTGCTCGATCTNTTGCCGCGCCTGTTGCCGGGTTCCGAGCGCCGTCGTTAGCGCTGCCGCTATTCTTAAACGGCGCGCCTTTCACTTTTTATCCCATTTTATTTATGAAAGATTCCATGCGTGGCCGGCTGGAGCAACTTGCTCGTCGGCTGATTGAAATTGATGCTTTGTTGGCTGAACCGGATATTGCTTCGGATATGGATCGTTTCCGCAANCTGTCGCGNGAGCGGNCGGAAATNGAGCCTGTGGTGNTGCAGTTTCAACAATATGAAGCCACTGAAGGNGATATTCAGGCAGCCAAGGAAATGCAGTCCGATCCGGATATGCGTGAAATGGCTGAAGANGAGTTGAAGATNGGNCGCGAGCGCCTTGAGGTGCTGGAAGATGAATTACAGGTCTTGTTGTTGCCCCGCGATCCNGATGACGGCCGCAGTGTNTTTCTGGAAATTCGAGCCGGNACGGGNGGCGATGAAAGCGCCTTGTTCGCGGGTGATTTACTGCGCATGTACAGCCGCTACGCCGAAACCAAAGGCTGGCGTGTNGAGNTTATGTCGGAAAGCCCNTCCGANGTNGGNGGCTATAAAGAAGTGATTGCCCGCATCGACGGNGANGGGGTGTACGGGCGCNTGAAGTTTGANTCGGGNGCGCATCGCGTTCAGCGGGTGCCTGCNACGGAAACGCAAGGGCGTATTCATACCTCGGCGTGNACAGTGGCCATATTGCCCGANGCCGANGAGNTNAGCGATATNGTGATTAACCCCTCTGACTTACGCGTGGACACGTTCCGCGCCAGTGGCGCCGGCGGCCAGCACGTGAACAAAACNGATTCAGCGATTCGGTTAACGCACTTGCCNACNGGTTTGGTGGTGGAGTGTCAGGAAGACCGNTCGCANCATCGCAATCGGGAAAAAGCCATGCAGGTTTTGGCGGCCCGCTTGAAAGANAANCAAANGCANGAGCAGCAAAGTAAAGAAGCGGCCCAGCGCAAAAGTCTGGTGGGCTCAGGGGACCGCTCCGAGCGTATTCGTACCTACAACTACCCGCAAGGGCGGGTGACCGATCATCGCATTAATTTAACGCTGCACAAGCTGCCCACGATTATGCAGGGCGATCTGGACGAATTAACCGACGCCTTAATGGCTGAGCAGCGTGCCGAAATGTTGGCGGCCATGGCGGAACAGGTTTAAGCAGGCCAGGAATGCATTGTGTGCGCGACTTCCTGATGCAAAGCGGCCTGGCGCGGGTGGATGCGCAGGTTTTGTTGCAGCATGCGCTGGGAGTCTCGCGCAGTTGGCTGATTGCCCACGATACCGACCCGCTTTCCACCGACCAAGTGCGCTTGATTGAAGCCTGTTTTCAACGCCGTAAAGCAGGTGAGCCAGTGGCGTATATCCTTGGCGAACGCGAGTTTATGGGGCATGTTTTCAAAGTGTCTCCAGATGTATTGATTCCCCGCCCCGACACGGAAGTGCTGGTTGAGGCGGCAATTCATGCGCTGCAGGGTATACAGAGTGATCGTAAACCCTTTCTCGACTTGGGTACGGGCAGCGGCGCTATTGCGGTATCCGTGGCGCTAGCCTGTCCAGAAGCGCAAGTGGTGGCAACCGATGCCAGCCCGGCTGCATTGCGCGTGGCGCAAGAAAACGCAGCGCGTTTGGGTGCGCGGGTCGAATTTTATGCCGGTAATTGGTACCATGCGCTGTTGGGCTCGCAGCAATTCGATGTAATCGTGTCGAATCCGCCGTATATTGCGCCGGATGATTCCCATATGGTCGAGGGCGATTTGCGGTTTGAGCCGCGCCAGGCGCTAACCGACGAAACCGATGGCCTTCAGGCGATTCGCCATATTGTGCAAGATGCGCATAAGTGGCTTAAACCGGGTGGCACGTTATGGCTGGAGCATGGCTGGGATCAGGCCGCCGCAGTGCGGGCGCTGTTGGAACAATCGGGTTTTAACAGGGTCGAAAGCAGAAAAGACCTGGCCCAAATCGAACGTATTTCCGGTGGGCATTTATAGCGTCTGCCTTTAGCGTCGTTCATTCTGAATGTTCGGCCTTTATAATTCATATATTCTTCCTATTTCTTTAGAGAGCACCATGAGCGAAGTTCAAGATTTCATTAAAGAAACCGTTACCGGTAACCCTGTTGTTTTGTTTATGAAGGGTACGGCCCAGTTTCCGCAATGCGGTTTCTCGGGGCGCGCCATTCAAATTTTGAAAGCCTCGGGGGTAACGAAACTGGTTACGGTGAACGTACTGGAAGACGAAGAGGTCCGTCAGGGCATCAAAGAGTATTCCAGCTGGCCCACCATTCCCCAATTGTATGTGGGCGGTGAGTTTATTGGCGGTTCTGATATTCTTGCCGAGATGCATGAGTCGGGCGAGTTGGTGACGGTGCTGAAGGAATCGGGCGCGCTCGGTGGCGAATAAACGCCGTCTGGTTATTGGCATTACCGGCGCAACCGGGTCGGTTTATGCCGTGCGCATGCTGGAAACGCTGCGCGATGTGCAGGATATTGAAACGCATGTGGTGGTGTCACCTTCAGGCGTGCTGAATATCAAGTACGAGCTTGAAATAACGCGTCAGGCGGTGCATGGCTTGGCCGACCGCGTTTATGGGTTCCGCGATGTGGGTGCAACCTTGGCCAGTGGCGGTTTTGCTACCGTGGGTATGGTGGTGGTGCCATGCTCTATGCGCACACTGGCCGCGGTGGCGCATGGTTTTTCCGATAACCTGATTACGCGTGCGGCCGACGTTACCCTGAAAGAGCGTCGTCGCCTGGTGTTAATGGTGCGTGAAACGCCTTTAAATTTGGCGCATTTGCGTAATATGACAGCGGTAACGGAAATGGGCGGCATTATCTTCCCGCCTTTGCCGGCGTTTTACCATCATCCAAAATCCATTGATGAAATGGTCGACCACACCGTGGCACGCGTGCTGGAACTGTTCGACATTGATGTGAACGGCCCCCAGTGGGAAGGGACTTAAGGCCCGTTTTATCCTAGTTTTTGCAGGTCACCCACTACATTAAGTGGAATGATTCTCTGGCCGGTGGGCGATGTTTCAGCAGGCGCTTGCCTCGTCGCAGACGCATGTTCGTCGTTATCGTTTAAACCCAAGTTATTGGGCAGGTCGGGAAATGTTTCTTCGTCGAACGCCATATCCCCTTCAAAGTTTGCCGGATCCACTTCAAGATTCGTGAAGTCGAACAGGCTTGGGTCCATGAGGTGCGACGGCACCACACGCGTAAGTGCCCCGAAAACACTCATGGCGCGACCCGGGAATTTGCGCTCCCACTCGCCAATCATGCGGTTAATCTCCTGACGCTTCAGGTTTTCTTGTGAGCCGCACAGTGAGCACGGAATAATGGGGAATTCCTTCAGCTTGGCGTAGGCAATTAAATCTTTTTCCGGCAAGTAAGCCAGTGGTCGAATGACGATGTGTTTGCCGTCGCTGGATTTCAGCTTGGGCGGCATGCCTTTCATGCGGCCGCCGTAGAACAAATTCAGAAAGAAGGTGGCCAGAATGTCGTCGCGATGGTGCCCAAGCGCAACTTTAGTGGCGCCCAGCTCAGTGGCAACCCGGTACAGAATGCCCCGGCGCAGGCGCGAACACAGCGAACACATGGTTTTACCTTCGGGAATCACGCGGGTGACTACTGAGTAAGTGTCCTGGTTTTCAATGTGGTACGGCACGCCGATACTTTCAAGGTATTCAGGCAGCACATGTTCGGGAAAACCAGGCTGTTTCTGGTCCAGGTTCACAGCGACGATGTCGAAATGGAAGGGCGCGCGCGAC
>NZLH01000008.1 GCA_002694155.1 Pusillimonas sp.
TTTCGCCGTGGGAAGGTACTCAGGGGAGATTATTGCGTTTTCGCCTCGAGCTATCTTGCCCTCAACGTCCATCATATTTTCGATCTGCTGAATGGCGGCACGATCAACACTTTTCATTACACCGGAAAACGATGCGCCAAGAGTGCCACCCAACAAAGCAGAAGCAGAGACATTGATAGCAGATTCGCCAAGCGTTCGAGTAATCTGGCTATTGTGTAGTGCTGCCTCTTGAAGTGCTGTACTTGCGGCAGTCACAGAGCCAGTTATCACTCCAGCGCTTAGAATACTATTGCCTGCTTTGTAGGTTTTTGCGATAGCGCCGCCCACTGGAATAAGACTTATAGGATCACCAATTCCTGACACACCGATACCGAGCGCAAAGGTTTTCCATCCGCCTCGACGCAAAGTGTCCCGATCTTTCATCTCTCTGGCGTATTGACGCCGGACAGCTTTGATCTCATCTTCCGTATCGGTATCTACCATTCGATCAAGAAGCGTTTCATTCAACAATTCTTCTTCGGTCAAATAGTCAATGGGATTGAAGTCTCTATTGCTTATACCATCAGGCAAGCCCTTATCTTGGTTTAACAGTGCTCCAAGAGTGTTTTCTTGACGCCACAAAGCGCCGATAATTTCTGCCGTAGTCGGATCTTCTTCGTCTTGCTTGTTTGCAAGATTAAGCAATCTTTCTCTTATGAGATAATCTTCATCAGACTCAATCAGCGGCATCGGTTACAGCCTCAATATCAAACCTCGGCTCTAGGCCGAGCTTTTCTCTTTGACGATTCGCAATTTCCTTAAACTCGTTAATTTTCTCGGCCTTTAATGAGGACACCCATCTCGAAAAACTAATTTTAGTCGCATAGGCAGCCATAGCTATCTCATATTCTGCCTCTAGCACCTGCATCATTGCTCCGCCCAAGGCAGACAAGGGGGCAGCTTCGCCATAAATATCCGATGCTTTTACATCTCCAATTCGAGGCATTGGCTTCCGTGGGCCTCTGGCTCTTTTCTTGGATTCGTAAACTGCTTCTCTAACCGCATAGCTCTTGAGGTAAGCAAGCTCTCTTTCGGCTTCTAGCTCTTCTATGTTGAGCGTTTTAACTCTTTCTCTTTCTGGTGAGATAATATCTACATTGCCGCCTTTATGCTTGTCGTAAAGCACAAACCTGTTAGGAATAACCTCAATCATTCCATCGTTATTAAGAACGGCTATTTTGTAAGTTGGGAAGCCGGTAGTTGCATCTCTGGCAGTGATTTCGTCCGAGATAAGCGAGATATTGTCTTTGTCATACTCGAACCGCGGCTCATTTCTTCCGGCGACAACGTATTCTTCAACACTTTTTTCCATATCGTCTTTGATCCATTCGTAACCATTGACGTTTAGAGTTGAAAACTTTTCTGGCGCGTACATCATCGCACCACCAAAAACAGATGGCGAATAAGCGTTTTCTAATCTTTGCCTTGCAAAAGAATGTGCTGCTTCTGGGCTGTTTCCTTGGAGTAAAGCGGAGGTAAATGTGCTTTCGTAAGCGAGTTTTGCATCTATTTGCACTGATTGAGATGACTCGCCAATAATATTTTGAACCTCCTCTACGATATCTTCTAAGTAGTCTCCCTCTCTTATTTGTCTATTTACTTCATTAATGCGCTCTTTGTTTCTGGTAAGAAAGCCTTGAGTATATTTAAAGGCCTGTTGAGGCTCGACGCCGAGCTTAAATGCTTCGTGGTACTCATTAACAAAAGCCTGAGTATCGTCATCGACCATGCCCTCAAACACTAAGGCTTCATCTGTTGCCAGCCCCTTGTCATACAGAGAAATCATATTTTGAATAGCCTGAGGATCTCCCGATCGCATGGCTTGATTGAACTGCCTTTTAAGAGTTTGGGGGACTCGTCCAGTCTTCCTTACAAAATCAATCGTTCCTCGCTGTTCCTCTGCATATTGAGTGCCTTTGTCATCAGCAAATTGAGCCAATCTATTCATTTCATATTGTTGATGTGGGCCAAGGTAAAGGTCGTCAATCTCTCCATTATCAAACTTATAACCAGCGCCCGTCATGGCTTCTCGATAGTTGATTGCTGTTTCTGCTTTTTTTGAAGACGCTGTTTGCGCTTTATCCAAAGATGACTTGTGCGTCGATCGACTAATTAGTCCCGCCTGCAAGAGGGCATCTAGCTGTTCTCCGGCTTGATCTAAAGGAATTGATCCGCCTTCTATATCAAGCAACGTTCTGTTTACAGCTGCATCCTGTTTGGCTTGCTCTACAGCGCCCAGCTCAATCTCGATATCTTCGAGATAAGCCATTCGCCTATTAATCACGGTTGTTTCGTATGTAGTTATCTCTTCTGGTGTAAGCTGAGATAATATCTCACTAGGCACCATTGTACGCATATCTTTTTTGAAGGCTTCTGCTTCTTCGATGGTAGTAAAGCTGGCTATTTTGTTAGCCATCCATTGTTTGGCAGCAGAGTTTTGAGAAGCTCTCGTTATACCAAGAACCTCTTCTGATAACACGTATCCGTTTTTTGCACCATAGCGATAAAGTTCGCTAAGTCTCTCTTGGGCCGCAGCAATTTCCTCTGATGTTTGTGCTTGCTGAATGTCAATTTGAGCCAATCTATCGGCTTCAGATAGTGCCGCAAATCCTTTTCTGATTTCACTCTTTCGCGCAGCATCCTTTACAGCAATCTCTTGACCAAACGATAAGCTCTCAATAGATAGCCTAAGTTTTTGTCTTCTTACTGGATCTGCGACCCCTGCTGTGATCTCTTCAATTTTGTCTTCAATTCTTTTTTTGTATTGGTTTTCTGCCGTATATGGATCTTCTTGCGCAGCTATTTGAGCTTCAGCGCCAATCTCAGCGATAGCTCTTTTAGCCTGATTGTTGATCTCTAAGTCTTCAATATCTCTTTGGTTTTTGACTCTGCGCTGATAGTCGTCATAAACGACTCTGCCAACGTCACCTACACCTCTTGCGATTGCCTGCATTGCTCTTGCTGGTTCAGCCAACTGACCAGCACTTACTCTAACGCCAGAAGGCACGGCTCCCGCTCTTGGAGTGATTCCAGTTTCTCTTTGGTAAGTTGGCACCTTCATAACTTAACCTCCCGTATAGCCTTCGGCTGGACCAAACGGAATTCCTGTTGAACCTTTAAATGTGGGGGCAGCGCTCTCACCAAGCGAATACGCCGATATTCTTGGCTGGGTAAATCCACTTGGACTCCTCATTGAATACATCTGTGCGCCACCAGAGAGTAACGATCCAAACGCCTGTCTTCTCGCTGCGCTCATATTGGCCCTGGCCATCTGTCTATCTATTTCCGACTGAAGTCTAATGTCTTCTGCGGCACTTAAAGCTCGCTGAGATTCTACGGCAGCGTTGTATCTCCTGTTTCTAATTTCTTCATCAGCCTCTTTTGCGCTTTCTGTCAGGAGCAAAAGTCCAGTCCCAGAGGAAGCATCAAAACCGTTGTACCTAAGAGCTACACCTTGAGTTGCAATAAAATTAGAAAAGTTTTTTCTAAACTGCGCTATTTGATACTCAGAACTTCTTTTAATTAAATCTGCTTCTTGCTCTTGAAGCCTTGCATTTCTTTCTGCGACCTGAGAGTTAAATCGAGACGCAGCCAAGCCTGCCTTACCTTGAGCTATAGCACTACTTGCCGAAAGTAGAGAGCTTCCTGCTACTAATACCGCTGAAACTGGATCTGCCATAAATTACCTATCAAACGTCTGCAATCGAGGGAAGATAGACAGAATTGTCAGCGGCAAAGGCTGATCCTGTTTGACAACTACGAAGCCATCGTTATCGTAACCGCCAGGAAACTCGATAAATTTGTCGCCAGTATACAATGGAACAGGATTATCCATAGTCATGTGTACTGTTCGGAATGGAATGATATCTAATTCTGTCTCGGATGGCCCAATTTTTGCGCCAACAGAGTTGAGAACCCGAATATCAATATCACTTATCCGTTTGTTTTTAGCTTGGGCTGTACCTTCTGTGCCGCCAGCATCAGTACGCATAGTCTGCAAAATTGAGTCGTATGACAATCCAACGTGTGCTTTCGTAACAGATTGGTCTAGCGTAATGCTACCGGAGGAAACAGTTTTGTCTGCGTGAGTAGAACCGTTTGCCAAAATAGAAACAGTTTGTCCCTCTAAATGACTAAGGCCACTTATGGTAGTAGCAGCACCTCCACTGTAGGTAAGACCCGCGTCAACATAAAAAGCATCTTCTATATCAGTACCAAAGTCGATCGGCTTGAGTCTTTCTACATGACGCACATTAGATCCATTGATAGTGCGACGTACCACCAAATAAACCTCTTCTTCGGTGCGTTGACCACTTGAGATAGCTGCAATGCTTTCTACAAAGCCGTAGTTGTAAGTTGTGCCACCATCTGTCAATGTCCCGCCAATCTGATGCTCATGCCAGGCAACCACGTCTTCTTCACGTCTATAGGTCATTGCCACAAGCTTGCCGTTTTCTAAAACACACCAAACGACATTGTTCGGCTCTTGCTGATAAGCCATCTCTTTGATCTTGCCTTCAGTAATATGCTCCGCCAGTAACGTCATATCTGGGGCAATGTACGAGTCAACATTGAAGTCATAAACAAGCTCACGCAACTTACGTTGTTCTCGTTGTACAAATAGCGCAGTAGCACCAACGACAAGAGGCTGAATGTCAGCACTGCCGTACTTAGCCTGCTGTTTAATCTGCGTATTTAGTGGTGTGATAGGTGCATCCACCGATCCAGCACGTACTGCAAACTCACCACCAGACGTACCAACCAGCAGTACACGCGATGATGTGAGGTATCGAATGACGTTTACCTGGTTAGATCCAATCGTGTAGATCAGGGCACTGTCATCAGCTACACCAGCCGTAAAGTTTGTATAGTCTCCACTGACAGAAAAGAAAAGAGTTTGCGGCTGATTTGTTGTGTTAGCGAACACTAACCTTTGCTCGAAAAATGCCACACAAGCGGGATGTCCTGTGGTGCCTGAAAATGCACCAAGCTGGTACTCATCATCAGCAGTTAGATCGCCTGTGATCGTGATGCTCTGACCTTCATTTTGAAAGTGTATATCGGTGCTTGTGGATAACGTTATGACGCTGTCACTTACGGCGACAATAAGAGCGCTCGAGAAGTTGTTGCCATTTACTAAAGAACCATTGCTAGAACTTCCAGTGCTTGTAACATTTTTGCGCGTAGCTGGATCAAGCAAAATAAACTTGGTATCTGGTGTCGACGAGTCTAATTCAACTTCAAAAAAGAAATCATTGATCACTGAGGATGCTTCTGTTGGAAAAACAACTGTTACCCCAGTAGAACCTGTAAACTTGACTAAATCGCCATTGACTAAATTATGGCGTCCATCCGACGTGACGGTGGTTGTTGAGCCTGTGGTAATACTTGACACATTGACATTTGCAGATCCACTTGCGCTGATACGCATGCCAACCTCAAAGCCTTCAGTAAGAAAGTTACCTGCACTGTCTTCGATAAAGTCATTATGCGATAACCCTGTGGCACTCGGATCGCCCTCATGAAAGCTAATTGTAGTAGCGGTCATGCTAGGCTCTAATTCTGTTTCAAGATTGCTGTTTTCTTGTACTGTTGCAAATACTTGGTCATGTCGATCAAGATTTAATTGAGCGCCATTTGCAGTGCAAGTAGCACCACCTCCTGCTACAAGCTGTATGGAGTCATTATTAGCGACTGCAGCAATACTACAGTTTTCGACAATAATAAAATCCGCCCCTTGCTCAACAATATCGGCGGTACCAGAAGCGCCACTTCCGCCTACCACCCGAACTCTTTCACCTGCACTGAAAGTGCCAACAAAGTTGTCTACTGTAATTTTGGCAACTTGCACGTTCGTTATCTTGGCAAACCCATGATGCAACTTAATTAACCTTCCTACATCAGTGGAAGCCCAAGGGTCTGACTGACTAGACGTAATAATTACATTCCCTGTTCGGGCTGAAGCCGTAAGTGTAGAGTCGTCAAATACTGGGTCTAAAAAAGGGCCGCGGCGAAAATCTATTTCTGTAATAGTCCATGCCGTATGGCCTGTGCGAGTAATCTGCCGAGGCGCATGATTGGGATGCACGATAAACATAGTATCGGCTGATTGCGTAAATTTTAATCCAGATAAATCTGTTGTTAGATAAGGCGTAACTACTTCAATCGGGCTACTGCCTCCATCAACAACAATCCCACCATCTTTGTAGATACGAAACTTTTTATCAGAAAACTCTAACACATACGTTTGCTCGACGTTGAATTCAAACGGGATCAGTCGTAGTTCATCGGCTCCTGAGCCATCGCCCACAGCAATGTGCTCTGTGCCTGGGCGACGTGTGACGCCACCCTGTGGGAAGGTTAGAAAGTTCTGGAGCTTCTTGCAGCCGTTGAAATATTTAGCGAGATCGGTTCGACCATCTAGCCTTGGCGATAGCTCACCAGCAGTAAAGTTAGTGAACGGCACACTTGATTTCGCCATGCCTAGAACCTCGATCTAATAAATGTATCTGCCTCGATAGCGCCAGAATCAGAGACGCTCGTAATGCTTGCAGGAGTGCCTTCGGTTGCGCTAACAAATCGCGCTTCCTTGAGCTTGTCTTCGTACATAATCCTCATCTGTTGCGCCAAGGTATTACTGCCAACTAGCGGGTATGCAACATCCGCAGCGATTGCAGCAACCAAGGTTTCGATAAGCAAAGAGTCATATTCACTTGTGTCTGTAATACGTGCTAAGTAAACAAGATCAATCGTATCTTCATTGCAAAGTATCTTTCTGCCCTCTAGTCGATAAGGGATATCATGAAAACGTAGATATAACACACGCAAGCAAAAAGGATCGGTAGGCAATGTAAATGCGTTATCAAATTCAAATTCTGGTGCAGTAGAGTCTGGAGAAAGGGAGGCTCTTCGTGTAAGTGACTTCCAAGGATGTGCTCGGAAAACAGAGTCTCTCAAAAATGGGTATCGCTGATTACAGATACGGGCAGCTTTACTATCCTCAGTAAGATTAAGGATATTGGATGCGCCTATCTGATTGAGTGCGCTATTACAAATATCAGTAATTGACGCTGCCATAATTTACTCTCAGCAAAAGAAAGGGGCCGTTGCCGACCCCCCGTTAGCCTTAGTCAGTAACGTAATTAACGATCATTACGACATCACCAGCTTGTGCGCCAGACACGGTAGCAGTCTGAGTGATAGCAAGGCGTAGCGGTACGCCAGGATCAGAGGTCAGACCAGCAGCCTCCCAAAGCGCTTGAAGCGGTGCGTTTCTGCGAGCAGCAACTTTAAAAAGAACTTCAACTCCATCCGATTGAGATGATTGCATAAAGTTTTGAGCAGACGCGAAGCAATTTTCATTAATTACTGCATCAGCTGCATACAGTGTTGCAGATCCATCGGTATCGTTAAATTTCTCAGCGCCGTTGTAAACACCAACATTTACTGAAGATTGGGTACCGCTATCCAAATCATCGTTCGCAATAACAATGCTAGTTAAACGAGCACTCGATGGAACTTGAGCCAAGATAACTGCATCGCCATCAGCATTTAGATCGCCAGCCGCACAAGCACGCGAATCCATAGCAACTCTTACAGTTCCAGCAAGATTACCGGCGCTGAGGAAGTTAAACGGATCATCTGTGTCAATCGCAGTAGCGTTTACACCTTTAGTAATAGCCATTAGTCATTCCTCCTTAACCGAATGTGAAGCTTTCAGATTCGTCACAGGTGATTTCTACTACTTTATCTTCTTCCATGCGCGTAGCGCCGAAAGTTGCACAGTAGTAAACCTGCGTTGAATATGACTTGTCGGCACGCTCTTCAATGCGAGCCATAACGTCTTTACCTACTGCAAGCTTCAAACCATCTTCCGCAAATGCAAAACAGGTACGATTATTGCCTGATTTAGCCAAGCGGTTTGATACGATAAACTTGAAGCCCATAAATGTATCGACTTCGCCACGAACCAAAGCCTTTACGGTGTTGAAGTCAGACGACGTTACCGCAGTCTCGTTCAACAGTCGTTGGATCTGGAAGGGAGAAACGACAATGTAGCGAGGTATACTTGGGTCAACAGAATTGACATCAAGCTTTTGCTTCGCCTCAATCAACTTTTCAATAGTAAGATCAGTTGATCCATGTGCAATCTGCTGTGCAGAAGGCAATGTTGTGCTGGTTGATCCAGACTTGCCAGTCTTTGCAGTGCCGGTAGCAGCCGCAATAATGGCATCATCCATTGCCCGACCGATAGCAGCAGCCGCAGTGCGAGCATACGCTGATGTTGGGTCAATCAATAAACGAACTTTGTCTGCATCATCGACGAGATCAGCCCATTCATAGCTGTCCATCGTGACCATGCGACGTGAGTGTGGCGTGTCAACGATAGGTGTATCAGAGTGACGTGAAGTACGCTTCACTGCCGCAGCCTGACCTACCTGATCAAAGAATGCCTTTTCACCTGTCACTGATTCCTCAGAAACAGAACCGCGCAGCAAACTGCCCATCTGCTGTGAAAGCAACTGGACATTGCTGCTAAACTGCTGCACGAATGCAGTTGTGATTTCCGTAGACATAATAGTCTCCTGTTAGCAATGTAAAGTTGTTTCGCTACCCGACGAACGTCGGACGATAGTTTTTGGCGCTTTACGTCTTCGCCAAACGGCAGGGGCTTACGCTTGTCCTGACTTCGCTGTGCTACTCTTTCCCCGGGCCATAGGCTTATCGGTCTGTTTTTCGCACCATTCAAGGAATACGTCTGCTGTAGCTAGAGGATCTCTGACCATGGCAGGTGTTCCAAATTCGAGTGTACTCTTCAAAATCTCAAGTTTAAACTCTCTATCTGATAATTTTTCACCCTGTGGCATATTCCCTCCACTTCATCGCTTCTTGGATATACCACTGGTGTTCAGGATGACGTGCATCCCAGTAAGGCGTATTAGGTGCGGTAATCTCACTTAACTTCTGCATAGCATCACTAGGCGTAATACCTCCGCTAGTTTGAACGCCTTCCAGCGTATCCTCACCCACCTTATCTCGCAGATAGACACCCATGTTAGCCAACATGCGGATTATTTCTGGGTTATCGCCCAGCATTGTGCCATCGGCTAGTTGCACTTCGGTGATCTCAGGGTTACCAAACTCTGCCAAAACACCATTAGCCAGTGCCATACGATCATCAAATGCTTGACCGTATTCTTTACGCAAATCACTTTCTACTGCATCAACACGCGCCTGCGCTTCCATACCAATGCTTTCTGCATCCGCAAACTGCATTTCNTTGTAAGCATCTAGTAAACCTTGTGCTTGTTGNGTATTCATACCTATTTTGTGCGCGGTATCTTTGAACCAGGACACCATGTCATTGTCCATTTCTGCGCCTTCAGGGATGTTGTTGTATNCCAGCTCATACCCATCAGGTGATTCTGGACGCCCAAGCTTGGCGTAAACTTCGCCCCACTCGTCTGCTGTAGCGCTTTTGCCAGGCAACGCCACCTTATCGGCACCCACCATCTGCTGTGCGTGGACATAGCTTTTGGCTAANGCGCCGATATCNTTNATGTGNTCAAGGCTTGAATGGCCTCNNATNTCTTCGGGNATACTATCTCGCCAGTCTNCNACAGACTGAGNTACCTCTGGNNCATCNACTGCTTCAGAGACTTCAGCTACCTGTTCTTCACTCATCGAATTGTTCCTTTATCTGGGGATCCCAGTCTTGCAGCATGGACTTGAGAAACAACACTACCGTGCGCTGCCCTTCACGATAGGCTGTATCCGTCACCTCTGACGAATAAGTTGAGGCGTTTATGTGAAANCGATGCTCCAAATCCTTGAGCACTACTTCGCCATCNTNNGTTTCAAGCACACGTTTGTATGCGCCTTTAAGCTCTAGTGGAGTCATTATCCCTCCAGNGCTCTATAGGCTGGTGCGGCTGCNCCTGCNGCNTCTAAATACTGNAGNGTTTGCTGATCTGTTGCAGCGGCTTCTTCTGCTTGTTGTCTGTCTTCACGTATTTGACTGACTTGATCAGCACCACGAACTGTCGTTGCCGGCACACCTAACACCTTGAGTAGATACTTAGCCATGCCATCAATGTCGATGTAATCCATCGCAGACTGATCAATTTGTGACAATGGCATAAAGAGTTCAATCATGCGCAGTGCTGATTGGATATCGCCAGCGCGTTGTGCCTTTGCAAGCGGCGATACATACTCGATCTCGATATCAGAGTCACGCATGAAGTCTGGCGCTGCGTTAAATGCTTTTTGACGAACCATCAAGTTATACACACGAGTAATCATAGGCTGTAGCAATTCCGCCTGTAAGCGTCCAAGAACTGGACCGAGCAAGCGCATCTTCTCTTCAGTACGCTGAACGACCTCGGTTGCTGTCATCTGCGGACCTTGGCTCATAATCAGTTGATCAACATAAAACGCTGACTCGATAGAGCGACGACGCTGCTCTTCCATGTTGAGACCGAGCGGGTTGTTTGCTCCGATGTTTAGTGGCTCAAGACGATCGCGTGTACCAGATCGGTAGAAGTTGAGACCACCCGGCACAGTACGAATCGGCAACATGAAGCCATCATCAGGCACCATCAGAGGTGGATCGACCTGCTTTTGCGCGGCACGAATCGTTACCTCNCACATCTTGTTAAGCATTTTGATATCAGGTAGCGCCGTCATTGCCGGTGATCGGCCATAGCCAATCTCGAAACTAGNCTTCAAAAAGCGTGGAGCAACATACGGGAACTCTTCAAAGCCTGACTCACTAAGAACTGTTTTACTTTCAGGATCAATAAACACTGAAGCGAACCGCATGTTTTTGTTGTCAGTGCGGTTAGTGTCTCGCTCATCGCGTGGATAAACTGCATGAATGAGGGAAACTTGATCGTAAGGATTCTTTTTTGCTCGGTTGATAATCTTGTTATCTAATGCTTCTTCGCCAAATCGTTGCTTGACAGCCCGCGCTGGCATATTGAATTTACGAAATATGGTATCGACACGCCCCTTTTCGTCTTCTGATAAAAAAACTTCAGCGCAGTGTTTTGTGGAGAATCGGATCTGAGACTCGGGATCTGCCTCAATAAACATAGTCCCCGTGCCAAAGCAAATAAGATCGTGATACAGCTCATGAATCTGTTCTTGGAAGTTAGAGCGATTGAAGGCCAGATACATATCGTCCTCGACAGACTCCANCCATTCNTTTGCTTGATCGTTCTCATCAAGCGTTCGATCTCTGTATCTCAAAGAAAACCAACGGGTAGCTGCATTCGTCAACATGCCATGCAAACTCGCCGACATCAGTTCAGCGGCATGAATTGCTGTTGAATCAAAGATTAGCTCGGTACGCTTATCACCATCTGTACGCTTTTTGGTGACATCGGCTTTTCTTGGCACGACATAATCGGCTATCTCTTGCCAGTGACTTTCCCAGACCTGCCGTTGCGAATACAGGCTTTGATAGCGCTGCATCAACTGAACTGCTAATTCATCGGCCATGTTATCTCCTATGTTCCACGTGGAACAATTAGCTACCTAGCAGCGTTTTTCTTTGTACGCTTGCCTGCCCCGTCAACCCCATGGGACTGGTCGCTACACCCCGAGCACGTCGGCGACGATACAAATCCCGTGTTGCCTCTTCCTGGTTNTCNCCTTGAGTACCTANNGCAGCNAGTGGNCGNANAGCCTGNCGATCTACTGCGCCGGCTGGCTGTACTGATTCCTGCATAATCTTTGGTGTGCCAGTCAGTGTCTTCATCAAGTTACTTCCTTCTCTTTGAAGAATATCTTTCTGCGCTTTCACACCAATAGTACGATCGAACTTCTCACCGGCTTTTCGGATTGCCTTGCCTACTTTTTTGACTGGCTTACTCATATCATCCCCATTTATGCGGTAAGTCTAGCGCCGCACCGTCCTCTGTCATATAGCCACCCATCCTGAGTAGCAAGTCTGTTTGCGAGTTTTCCACAATGAGCTTGTTTACACCAGATACCCAAGCCACACTAAATAATGCATTCATCAGTCTCCTACTAAAAAAGCGCCTTTGGTAATCAGGAAGTATTAACGCATGAGCTGTCCATGTCGTCTCTTCATCTTCTACCGCATAGCACCAAAAGAAACCCGCAATCTTGTCTTTTACTTCGCATGTTACGACAAACGCATAGTCGATTATCCGAGAGTGCGCTTCAAGATACGGATAGTCATACCGCTCCATGTAGTCAAGCAGCACGTCTTGAGACAACTTAGCGTCATGAATCCTTGGACGTATCACCAGCGCCTAGCTTCTTTCGCTTGGTTGCGGAATCGAGTAAGCCCCTCGGACCCGTCAAAATAGTCTGCGCCCTGCCCATGCGTCGAGGGTCAAATAGCTTTCGCTTGAGCTTTTCCTCTTCTGTCCTACCAAAAATAGGCGCAGCTGGAATGATAGGCGGTGCAGGTGGTGGCGGTGGTGTTGCTGGCATTGTAATTTTAGGTCTACCCATAATCACATCCTCGCTGCTAATGGGTTGTATGATGAGTCAGCAAACGCCTGTGGCGGTCTGCCGTCAAATGTATTCGAATCCCTTATCCCTACTGCGAGGTATCGGAAGGCGTCTGCCGCGTGCGACGACCAGTCGTGGACCGGCGTTGCCCTGAAGCTGCGGCTTTTTTCGTTGTACGCCCTATGGTACTGACGGAGGCACTCGAGCCCCGCTTGGCACGCGTCTTTGTCGAACCAGCACTTTTGGATGAGGATTTGCGCCGCGTGGATGCCGTCTTCGAGGGGGAGCTTGGGGACGACTCTAAAGTTGATTCCGAGGTCGAAGGCGATTTCACGCCGACTTTTACCAGAACCCAGTTCACGTACTTCGATATCGTGAGGCGCATGGTGCGACCCATAGAGATAACCTTTTGACTGTAAGACTTCAGCATAATGGGGTAATCCTTCATTCCTGTTCTCATAAAAGTCGATGACATGCACCGACCGACCAACTTGCTGTGTAAACCATATTGCAGTGCTATCCCCTACACCTAGATCCCACCACGTTTCTACTCGGACACCAGGGTCATGTGGAACATCATTGATGCGCCCCTTCTCATGGAGTGCCTGTAGCTCTTTACCATAAATAGCACCTGGCACATTCGCAACCCATGAGCACTCAAACTCTTGCTCGAACTGATCAGGCGACATCATAGCCTTAGCCGCCTCTAACTCTTCTTCATCGAGGATGCCTGTCTCACTCGCCTTATAGACTTGGGTAAACCAATCCTTCTGACCAGAGGCGGCATCATAGAGATCATAGAACGCATTGTGGCCCCGGGGTGTACCAATAAACAACGCCCAGCCCTTTCGGTCAGATAGTGCGGGACGAATGATCTCAGGGAAGAGCGACTCAGGCATGTCCGCCATCTCATCCAAAACACAACCGTCAAGATAGATACCTCGCAAGCTATCAGGGTTCTCTGATCCTAATAACTGTATTCTAGAACCGTTCGGTAGATCAGCTCGCAGTTCTGTTTCATGAAAGCGCACCATCGGTATGGCACTCGCAAACTGTTTTAGATAATCCCATGCCACTGCTTTGGCTTGGCGGTAGGTAGGCGCTATGTAAGCGAAGCGAGGATTGGTTTGCTCGGACAAGATGGCATCACGTAACAAATGATTAATTG
>NZLH01000009.1 GCA_002694155.1 Pusillimonas sp.
ATCACTAAACGCATTTGGTAACATTGCGGCGGCAAATGGTAAATCAATGAGCCAATTGTCAGAAGCAGTTGCAGATGCACTAACTGGTGAATTTGAAAGATTGAAAGAATTTGGTATTAAAGTTAAAAGAGAAAACGACAAGTTCGTTATGTCTATGGGTGAAACAGAAATGGCTGTTGTTGATTCAGCAGGTGCATTAGTTGCCGAACTTAAAAAACTTGGTGAAGAAGGTGGTCAGTTCGCATCAGGTCTTGCAGACCAAAGTGCTACATTAGGTGGTAAGTTCTCAAACTTACAAGACAACATTTCACAGTTTATGGCGGCAATAGGTGCAGGTGGTCTAAACTCTGTACTCAAAGACATATTAGATTCATTCAACTTACTTGGGCCTTCAGCAGTTGAAGTAGGTAGAGTTATTGGTGCAGGCTTAGGTGCCGCAATCAAAACAGTAATTATTAGATTTCAAGTATTTGCAAATGCCGTAAGTAAAATCTTTGGTGCTGTGGCAAGTGTTGCTGTTGATTTGATTATGAACATTAAGAAAACATTTTCAAACTTAAAAAATATGTTAGGTCTTGATGATGTAATGGAAAAGTTTTCAAGTGCTTTTACAGAAATGGGTAGAATTGCAAAAGTAATTGTTAACTTTATTGTGAATACATTCAGAGCATTGTATGAGCAAGGCTTTAAAATCTTCACTAAACTACCAGGTGTATTCAAAGATGTATTCTTAGGCATTGGTACATTAGGACAAGACTTTGGTAACAGAATGATTAATCAATTTACCAATATTGGTAAAGCGATGAAGTTGGCTATTGAAGCACCTTTCACAGATGTAACATTCAAAGATGCTTTGAACATGGCAACTAAAAATGCTTTTGAAGGATTTAATATTGGTGAATCATTTAAATTAGACACAGACATATTCTTGTCAAAAGAAGACATAAAAAGAATTTTTGCTTTTGACAATATTGATGCCGCAAAGAAATTTATTTTAGGTGTAAGTGAAGATGTAATGCGAGAGTTAAGCATATTAGGTATTGAACTTAGTGCTTTCAAGCCAGGACAAGGCTTTGCTACATTTATGGAAGAGTACAATAGACTAATAGCAGAAGGTGAAGCAGAAGCAGATGCGATTGCTGAGGCTATTGCGAAACATAATGCTGAACAAAAGAAACAAAATAATACTACAAATGAAGGCAACAAAAACAAGAAAAAAGAAGTTACTTTACTTGACAAACAAATCAAAGCATATGATGAACTTGTTGCAAAAATAACAAAGAAATCAGAAGCAGATTTAATCAATGCAGATTTAATAGAAAGAACACATCAAGCATATGCAAATGGTACATTCACTCTTGCACAATATTCGGAAGCATTAACACAGTTAGGTTCAGACCACGAAACACTTGAACTAAGAGCATTGAGAACAGCACAAACAATTAAACAAGGCTTTCAAAATATGGCTGGACAAGTTACTGATGTATTCTTTAATATGTTCACAGGTGTTACAAGTGCTTTCCAAGGTCTTCAACAAATCGCAAGAATGGTATTTGAAATGGTTGCTAAAGCAATCATACAAGCGTTCATCGTCAAACCAATCATCGGTGCTTTAACAGGTGGTATGGGTATTCCGTTCTTTGCTAATGGTGGTATGATCCCATCAGGACAAGCGGCGATTGTAGGTGAAAGAGGCCCTGAAATTATTACAGGTTCTGCAGGTGGTACAAGAGTGTTCTCAAATACAGAATCAAGAAATATGATGAACTCAGGTAGAGATGATGATTCACCGCTAACAGTGAATTTTAATTTAACTGCTGTAGACACACAAACAGGCGTACAGTTCTTGATGGAAAACAAATCAACAATTACAGGTATGATTCAAACAGCATACAATCAAAGAGGTGTTAGAGGGCCTCTGGGTTAGGAGAAATTATGGCAATAACAGATTATTCTTATTTGGATGCCGCTGACGCAACTGGTCGTGTATTTCCAACAACAACTAAGCCAAGCAGAATTCAAGTTACTATTGACCAACCAACATTGGTCTCAACAACAAACTCACTTACATCACAACGTAGAAGTTTAGGTGCTCATCGTATTCAATTAGAATACACTTACCCACCTATGTCGGCAGATGAAATGCAACCTTTCATTGCTTTCTTTAACGCTATGCAAGGACAAGGTAAAGCATTTAAATTAAATGTACCGAAAGAACTAATCAACGACACAACACACATTGCTGATTCAAGTACTCATACATCAACAGGAAGTTATGCTGTAGGTGTAAGAGAAGTAACAGTAGATGGGTTTGGTAATAACTTAAGTACTGCTATTAAAGGTGGTAATTTTATTCAGTTCTCAAATCACGACAAAATTTATGTAGTTGCGGCAGATGGTGGTTCAGATGGTTCAGGTAATTGTAAGATTAGATTTGAACCAGGATTGATTACGGCCATCACTTCTTCAGAGACACTAAATACTTTTAATCAAGACATACCGATGCACGCCATATTTGCTTCAGACAAGATTCAATTTGATGTGAACTCGGCTTTACTTTATGGATTTAAAATAAATTTTGTAGAACAATGGACGAACTAAGATGGCAAGAGGATTTGATTCAACAGCAAAAACAGAGAGTGCTAAAAGTTTTAACTCAATCGCTACTCTTGTAGAAGTGATTGTAGACTCAAGCAATCCAACGTACTTAACTGATTTTGCAAGAGACATAACACACGATTCAAAAACATATTTGTCTGCACAAGGCTTATTAGGTATTTCTGGTGTTACAGAAGATTCAAACAATTCAATCTTTTCAGTAGAGATTTCACTTACAGGTGTTCCTGACCAATTCGTAAATCTATTTTTAGACTTTGATTACATAGACAGACCATTAAGAATACGTAAAGTATTTTTAGATGCTGATGGTGCCGTACTTGGTAATTCAAGATTAATCTTTGATGGTAGAATAGACAAGCCTGTAATTAAACACGAATTTAATAAAAGAACAGCAACAATGGCTGTTTCAGCCGCTTCTCACTGGACAGACTTTGAAGAAACAAATGGTCGTAAAACAAACGATGCAGAACAACAATCATTATTTTCAGGTGATTCTTGTTTTGAGTTTGCTATTGACTTTGACAAGGAAGTGACGTGGGGACAACCAAGTTAAAATTTAGAAAAGGTAGTATTAGAGACACTAAGAAAGTTATTGAACTTTGCGACACTTGGTGGTATGATTCTGCTTGGTACAAAAACACAAAGATGAAATTTGCAACAACACCTGAGTACTGGTATGGGTTATTTCAAATGGGAACAATCATTCTTTGTGTAGGAGAAAACGAAGAAGGTGAGATGAAAGCGTGTTATGTAGGTATGAAACAACCTTACTTGTTTAATCACGATTACATAACATCAACAGAAGTTGTTTGGTGTATTGCAGAAGAATACAGAACAGGTGCAAACTTAGTTGTATTACTTTCTGAAATAGACAAACTATGTAAAGAAGAAGGCATACATTTTTACAATTTAAATTTACCAGTACAAGAGAAGAAAGAAAAATTAGCAGACAGTCTCGTAAGACGAGGGTTCTTTACACAAGATTTGTCTTTATTCAAGGAGATTGAAAATGGGTAAAGTTGCCGTTATTCTTGGTGCCGCTACTGCTATTGGTACAGCAATAGGTCTAACTGGTGCAGTTGCTACAGTTGTAGGTGGTGTTGTTTTAGCCGCAGGTGCTGTTGTTGTTGCAAAAGCAGTTAAGAAAACATTTACACCAGACATACCTTCAATGGATGATTTTGGTGGAGCAGGTGGCCCAAGTACTGATTTTGCCGCAAGTGGTTCTCAAGGTATTCTAATAAACAAAAGTGGTTCAAGTTCTAACTTACCTGTAATCTATGGTACAACAAGAACAGGTGGTATGAGAACATTTATTGAATCACACGGTACGGACAATAATGATTTACATATTGTATTTGCTTTATGTGAAGGTGAGATTAACGCTGTTAAAAAGATTTTATTTGATGGCGTACAAGTTATGAGTACATCAAACACAGGACAAAACAGTAGTTGGACTTTTGATGTTTCAAAATATTCAGGTAAAGTAGAAGCACACTTCTACCCAGGCACAGACACACAAACAGCAAACTCTCAACTTAATTCAGTTGGTAGTTGGACTGGTTCTCCTCATCATAAAGGTGTTGCATATGTTTATTTCAAAATGACTTATGATGAAGAAGTTTTCAAAAATGGATTACCAACAATTACATTTGAAGTAGAAGGTAAGAAAGTGCCTTCAACAAGTGATGGTACAACACTTGCTTTCTCAGACAACCCTGCAAGATGTATTCTTGATTATTTGACTAACACACGTTATGGTAAAGGGATTGCAGTTGCAGACATTGACTTAACATCATTTCAAAACGCAGAAACTTATTACACATCAAAAGGATTTCATTGTCGTGGGAACTTAGACACTAAAGCAAGAATGTACACTAATATGGTAGATTTATTTACATCGTGTCGTTCATACTTAGCGTTTGGAAACAAATACAGACTAATACCAGAAAAAATAGAATCTACTGTTCAAATGACTTTAGATGAATCAAATACAATCGGTGATGTAACTTATGTTTTAGCAGACAAGAAAACAATGTTCAATAAACTAAAAGCAAGATTTATGAATGAAAGTACAGAGTACCGTGATGACATTAAAATAGTTGAAAGTTCTACTCTACAATCAAACGACAATGGACACGTATTAGAAGCAGAGATCCCACTACCTTACACAAAGACAGCAAGTGTGGCTCAACAATTATTAACAGAAGAAATAAACGAAAGCAGACAATCACATATGGTAGAATTGACTGCTACAGTAGAAGCAATAGACTTACAAGTTGGTGATGTTGTACAAGTTACTAACTCAACATTTGGTATTACTAACAAACAGTTTAGAGTTGTCTCTACAACTATTGAACCAACAAGTGAAGTTAAACTAACATTAAAAGAATATGATCCGGATGTTTATGGTTCAAGCATAATTACGGATTACAAGGATGACAACAATGCTTAGAATGATTACACCAAATACAAATGTTGATCCTAAGTTCGCAGGTTTTACAACAACAGGAGCAACAGACAATCAAGTTTTAAGTTATGACCAAGCAAGTGATTCACTTGTATGGGCAGACATTTCAACATTAGACAATACATTTGAAGCAGGCATCACTGTAAGTGGTGCTCAAAGTACATTTAGTGCAGAAGTAGAAGTAAATGCTGTACTTGATGTAAATGACAATATTGAATGTAGTGGTACATTTTTAGGTGGGGCTATTGATGCAGGTGCAGGTTCATTGACATTAGATTCTGATGCAAACGTCACAATTACATCAGGAACTGGTGCAGGTAATTACACACAATTTGACACACCAACAGTTTTCGCAGGTGCGGTTACTCAAGCAGTTAGAATTACACCAACAACAATAGACACATTTTCTACTACTGGTAGTGCAACTGCTCTTACAGTTACAGGTAATCTTACAGGTAATGTAACTGGTAATCTTACTGGTAATGTAACAGGTAACGTTACTGGTAATCTTACTGGTGATGTAGATGGTGATGTAGATGCTGAAAGAGTAGAAATAAACAACTCAACAGCAATCAATCCAGGTAATTGGAATCAATTTAGTTTTGATCCTTTTGGAACTGTAAGATTAGCAGTTGCTTCTACATCTATTCCTACACAATTTGTAAGAGAAAGAAGCGACAATGATGNCGCTTTTGTAGACACACTTGTTAGTAAAAGAACAGGCGACATTACAGGTATGGAGTCAGGTAATGATTTAATCNTACACAATAANGTATTGACTGACACTGCTGGTGGTGGTCAAAGACAAGCATCAAGTCTTTACACAAGATTAAGAAATNTTGATGTTATTGGTTCAAGTACAAGCGATTACCAATATGACATTTACAATTCAGAACTTGAAGCAGTAATCTTTGACAAGGCAACTGGAGCAAACGAAGTTTCACATAANGTTGCAACATTTGGTTCAGAAGGTCAAAAGTTTCATANTNANGTAGAAGTATTTACAAAGCCAACAAACTCTGGAGANNTTGATTTAAGTTCAGTACAACTTGCTTATGTAGGAACATCAAAAGATGATCCAGATGCTTACATTAGATTAGTAGACAATAACGCAGGGCCTTTAGTTACTAATATGGTTAGATTTAGAGACCAAGGTTCAGGAACATACAGAACAGAATTTGAAACNCCTGTAGAGTTTAACAACAATGCTATTACAGAAGTAAGNAGTTTNNNAGTTGGTAATCTTACATTAACAGGAGACCAAATACAAACAAGTGGTTCAGAAGTAGAATTTAATTCAGACTTCAATGTTACACAAACTGCTTTCTTTGGATCAGGTAGTGGTACTCAAATTAAAAACACAGGTGCGATTGACACATTTGGTTCAAACACTACAGTGCCTTTTTTAGCACCAATCAAGTTAGACAATTTAAGTTCAGACCCAGCAAATGTTACAGGATCAATTTATTTTAATACAACTACAAGCAAGTTTCGTGGTTACAACGGAACAGCGTGGGTTGATTTAGGTTAGGAGTAAGTATGCCAGCAAAAAAACTTTCACCAAGAATTACAAAAGCATTAAAAACAAAAGCAGACAAATCTAAACGTTACAATCTAACAGATTTGAAAGCAGTATTTAAAAGAGGCGAAGGCGCTTACTTNAGTTCNGGANNNNGNCCNGGNGTNAGNATGGAACAATGGGCTTTTGGNCGTGTAAATAGTTTCATAAGAGGCGGAGCACACGACACAGACATTAAACGCAGAGCCGCTAAAAGAAGGAAGAAATAACAATGCCTAAACATACAAAAACAAGACGAGTACCAAAAGACAAATCATCTGGATTACCTAAAAAGTATTTGAGTGGAACATCAGGTGCAAAGCGTAAAGAACTTGCAGATGTACTTGCACGTATTAGCAAACTCTACAAAGAAGGTAAAAGAATACCTCAATCACTTATTCGTAGAAGAATGGAGTTAGGAAAAAAATGAGTTACCANGATGATGAAATAAAAGTATTACTAAGACGTTATGGATTACAAGAAGTAGACAAACCAAAGCGTACTCCTAATCATCCTACAAAGTCTCACGTAGTACTAACAGTAATAAATGGAAAGCCAAAACTAATTAGATTTGGTGCACAAGGTGCCAANACAAATCCTGTACGTAAAAANGAAACAGAANNAGANNNNGCACGTAGAGCNGCNTTNAAAAGAAGACACGCAAAGAATATTGCNAGNGGAAAGATTNNNCCAGCNTGGTGGNCNAATAAATTTAAGTGGAGTTAAAGATGGACAAATTAAGAAAGCCATANGACACTCGNCCTGCTTACACGCTAATGAAATTAGATTGTTATTTACAATCACACATCAATGTAGGTTGGTGTGACATAGTTGATTTACACGAATTCATAATATTATTCAGAACANTACCAAAAGAACATCAAAAGCGTTATGGNNNTATGGTAGATTTGGTTGCAGACTTATTTGACGAAGCGGAACAACCATGCTCTTAAAAGACATAACAGTATTAGATGAACAGTTGAAAAAATATGGTAATTGGCGTTATTCAAAGTTTCCACTGTATTTTCCAANGTTCGGATTGNAGATGATTTGTATGGTAAGTTGGNAAGANTTAAACAAAATAGTTAAAGATCCTNANGTACGNTACTTCTCAATCAAACCTAATCTTACAATAGATGATGAATCAGTTNTTTGCTGTAGGATTTGAAAATGTGACCAAAATCAGCGATTACAATGTTAAAATTAAATATTTGACTAAATAATATTAGTAGTTACACTACTGGACATATTTGTACTTTATGTACATTTTGTTAAGCCAGTCGATTTGACATAATATTGACTGGTCTCCTTAAATGATTGACTATTGGGGCCCTTTTCTTACTCCCGTCTGAAAAGGGCTCTTTTTTGGTTATTTTATGGTGTATTTGGTGTTTTTGGTTAAATACTAATAGTCAAATACAAGGAGAATAACGTGATTAAAAACATAGCAACAAGAATCAATCAAAAGGGTCGTTTAACTCTTACAGTTGATTTTGACTCAAAAGACATCAAACTAATTCAAAGTTTTTCAGAGCGTATTGTAGAATTCATCAATGAAAATCTACAAACACCCTACACAATAGACAAAGTAAATTTTTACGATGATTCACAAGCAGTAGAAGATTTAAAAAATATTTTTAAATTAGGTGTTGACTCGAAGAAATAAGTATGCTACTATTAAAAATACAACTAATAAAAAATCTAATAAAAAATCTAACATAGCACCACAATCAGACAAAATAACAAGAGTTTTAGCGTGTTCTCAAAAGACAGCCCGAGGTTATTCCGTGTAGTCCTCACTGGTGCAATAAACGGACAACAAGCAAAAGCAGAGATGTGAGTAGTAAATGGATTCGACAGTTTGACCAGACTGTGAGAATAAATCGAAGCATTCATAATCAGAACTTCTCAACGATTATGATTGTCCCGGACGAATTAGGTAACGTACTGTGAAATGGGGAAAAAGCGTCCCGCCTCGTAAAGACAGCGTAGAGAAGATGGTGATGACTTCAAGTCATTTTTTTAATTACCCCGGTTCCGGGGTAATTATGGCTCCAACATTCAAGCGATTGTTCCAAACAATCATTAGGTGTTTTTTACTAAAAATAAATAATAACAAGAAACAGATTTAAGTGAGTGAAACGAACTTAAATTGTTTCGCAGTTATTGGTTGGCTGTAAGCCGACCTTNTAATGTAGGACAAAATAATGTGGAAAATAATAACAGGTAATAANANNGATGTATTGCGTACATATGAAGACAATACATTTGATTCGGTAGTNACTGACCCTCCTTATGGAATAGCGTTTCTTAATAAATCGTGGGATCAAGACACAGGTGCTTTAGCAACTTGGCAAGAATGTTTTCGTGTTCTCAAGCCAGGTGGTTATTTACTTGCCTTTTCAGCGGCAAGAACTTACCATCATTTAGCAAGTAATATTGAACAATCAGGATTTGAAATNAGAGACCAATTGATGTGGTTGTATGGTTCAGGTTTTCCAAAAGCACAGGACATGGGAAAAGCGTTAGACAANCGTGGTGTTGANAATAANTTNCACGGTTGGAAAACANCACTAAAGCCAGCACACGAACCNNTNGTTATGGCAAGAAAGCCGTTCAANGGTNNNNCAATAGACAATGTNTTAGAANACGGNGTTGGTGTTCTTAACATAGATGCGAGTAGAATAGGTAATGAAGAAATAACAACATCATACAATCCAGGCATCAAAGGTAAAATGGCACACGGTCACACACCAGAAGACAATAAAACACACAAGTTAGAACCACATAGAGGTCGTTTCCCTTCTAATGTTATTATGGATGAAGAAGCAGGAGCAATCTTAGATGCTCAAGCACCAAAGACAGGTAATGCTTCAAGTAGTAAAAGAACTAAAACAGGTATGACTGGTACAGGTGCTTCATTACAATGGCATAAAAAAGCAGGTGAAAGCAATGGCATAAGCGATGGATTGTCTGGTGGTTCAAAGTTCTTTTATTGTCCGAAAGTTAGCAAATCAGAAAGAATGACTTTTAATAATCATCCTACAGTAAAGCCTGTAGAACTAATGA
>NZLH01000010.1 GCA_002694155.1 Pusillimonas sp.
CATCTCATATGTAATCATGTAGTTCATATAAGATTTTATACGCTCTGCTTGAGCCACAACCTCTGGATTTTCCTGACCTATTATTTGAGTTCTAACAGGACCACCTGAAGGTAGCATTTCACGATAGGCTTGTGCCTGAAACTGCGTGACACTCTCTGCTAATAAAGGATGAACAACACCAGAAGCTCCTTCAAATGGCTGTGTTCTCTCCTCATAAGTCATCCCCAACAAATCTATGCCACGTTTGTATGAGTCTTCCCAATCTTGTCTTGAAGATATGTCCTCTTGAATCTCATTAGATAATTCATTTGATATGGTCATCAAATCATTATCATCTATGGCTTCTGCTAAATTAGCCTCAAATGATGTGTCCAAAGGTTCTTCTTCAACAGGAACATCGCCAACAATAACAGAACCATCCTCCAATTCAGTAACTCCTGATATGGGGAAATCAATCACGTTTACTTCAGTTTCTTCTACTGTTGTTGCTTCTGGAGTCCCACCAGAACCTGTTCCTTTTTCTACTGCCATTTTTTTTACCTTTTCGTGTTGACGATTAATATTCACTTCCAAAGATGGGGCATGAAAAGTGTCCGCCAAAAGGGGCAACTTTTTGACGTAATATCAATCGCCAACAATGGTATAATATCACGCAAAATCATTAGTTTGTACCCTTAAATTTACCTCCCCCTGTTGCAATGCCATAGCCTCTAGCTATTCTGCCCTTCTTTCTTGCTATTAATTCATCTTGCATTTCAATCCATCTATCATGCTCATCATTGGTTAATCCCATAATATTATCTGCGGCTATTTTTCTAATAATTCTGTCGGAACGCATTTTCATCTTCATTAAAATGTACCCTTAAACTTTCCACCACGACCACGCATAACAGCACCACCTTTTTTAAAACCATCTAAAGATGAACCTTTGCCAGCAGGCTTTGGAGCTAAAGCAGATAAAAATGTCCCCACTGCTGGAATAGATTTTAATCCTATTTTAGCTGCAATCTTAGGTAAGGTTTCTGGCTTTAACCCTTTTATAATGTCTTTCTGCCTTTTAATAAGCTCTTGTTTAATCTTTCTGTCTTTAGGGCTTAAATCTTTGGATTTTATTTTCTCTAATCGTCCAACCTCTTCTTTTGCTAATCTAATGCTGGAAGCGTTTGATGATTTTTTTATAGGTCTTCTTTTTCTTGGCTTTCTTTTAGGATTATCCATAGCCTCTAATCCAAACATTCCTGCAAGACCAGCGGACATGGCAGTAGCGTAAGCTGCAGCTTTTTTCCTTTCATCCATCAAAAAATTCCCTTAAACTTACCGCCTCTATTAGGCATGACAGCACCGCCATTCATAAAATCTTTGCCTGCTTTTTTTAATTGGCTTTTTAATAAAGGTTTTGTTGTAGGTGTAGCTTGCCCTATGTCAGTGTCATATCTTTTATCACCTGGACTTGGTTTAAAAGGTTCTCTTTTTGATTTAGGTTTTATAAAAACCCCCACATTTAATTCTTTTCTAGGCACTCGTTCATATGTTGTTGGGTCAAAAACAGTCACTGAACCAATTTTTGTAAAAGTTCCAGGTTTAGCANCANCNANTAANCCTAACCTTTTNGCCGCATCAAACATTCTTTTTGATNCTGGANNCAAATCATCATAATCTGACTTGGTAACTTTTTTAAANTTATCTTTAAATTTAGCTCTGTTTTTTGCGTATTTATCCACTACTTNACTCCTGTGAATCTAGTGCCACGCAAAGCAGCACCACCGCCACGACAAACATTAGAGGCAGCACCACCACGCTTAAAACCAGGAACACCTCTGCCACGCAATATATCCTTCTTTGTTACCTTGCCATCACCTGTTAAATCTGGNAAAGAAGCTCCGCCTTTTTTCATNTTTATNACACCNCCTTTAGCCTTGTAATCAGGCTCTGGTAAGTCTGCAAACTTTTCACGAGCATATTTTTCGGCTTCTTTATCACTCATGCCCATTCCTAAACCTTCTTCAAATAAGAGCTCTAATATACGTTCATTATATTCATTACTCATTAGAATACTCCTTTAAATTTTGTTCCTGAAACAGCAGCGCCCTTACCTCTAACAACACCACCATCTTTCATGCCTCTGGCTTTTAAATTAAAATAATTTTTTCTTCTACCAGCTCTTTGAGAGGCTATTTCAGTGTCAGGGTCAATAAAAAAGTTTCTCATCATTTGCCTTCTTGCTGGAGAAGTTTCCATCTCTCTAGAAAGAGCTTCAAGTGCTAATAATGAATTTAAAAATGCTGACCTTTTGCTCATTACTTTGTTCCTTTAAACTTACCACCACGACCAGGCATTACAGCGCCAGTGTTTTTTCTAGTTGGTGAATAACCGCCTGTTTTTTTAGGTCTTAAATCCTTCTGACGAACACCACCTAAATACGAATCAAGAATAAAACCTCCTAAATCACGATTTACCTCACCACCATCTTCAAACTTAACGGCCTCTTTAGACATTTTAATTAGTTCAGCAACATCTGCATCAGATATAGTTTTGGTAGGGTCAATCATTCGGCCCATCATTTCATTCATCATGCCAGGTTTGGGTCTGGGCTTTGGACCTACTTGCTTTACTTTCTTAGGAGCATTTTTAGGTCTTGGTTTTGGACCTTTCATGTTTTTATCAGCCATCAGTAATATTCCTTCCTGCGATTATAACGCACTAAATCTTCATCTTCATAGTCAGTAGGCGTTATAATAAAACCACCTTGCCTAAAACGTAGTATAGCCTGTGTCATGGAGTCTGCCAAGTCATCATGTTCTCCATTCGGAAATGCAGCACATTCTTCTACCACTTCCTCTGCAAAATTCATGTTTGGGCGCCATACCATGCCACTCTCAAAAACAGGAGCACAGGCATTCATACGAGTGAATTTATCCGCACCACGACTAGGTGTAAATGGTGTGACAGGAACATCCATGCGCCTTAACTCCTGTGTTAATGGCATACCACTAGCCTTCTGCTCTATTAAAACCATATCAGGTTCAAACTCATCATAGAGCTCTTTAGCAATTTCTTTTAATTCAGGAAAATCCCATCTTCCACGCTGGGCATCAAGCAGGATAATAGCCTCACCATCGCCCTCTACGGGCTCAAATATGCCCCAAGTAGTAATAGCAGAATAATCAGAGCGCTCAGACTTGCTAAACGCAGTATCATACGACTGAATGATATATGAGCACATAGGGGCGCTACTACTATCCCAAACATTCCACCACTCACGTTTTATAATCGCACCTTCTTCAGCAGTAGGATTCTGAAGATATTGTGCATTCCACTTACTTACAGGTATAGAAGCTTTTACAGCCTCTAACTCTTCTTTTGCCCAATATTCAGGCCATAAAACATTATCTGTTTCAGGAAAAATCGCAGGAAACTCAACAATATCCAGCTGATCTGCCCCACCCTCTGCCTGTTTTTGCAAAACCTTTGCTGTTAAATCTCGTATACTCCATCTGGTCATCACAATAATAATCGAACCGCCTGGCTGAAGCCGCTGTCTTGGACCTGATGTGTACCATTCGTAAATATTATCCAATGCAGTCGGTGATAACGCATCCTGTTCAGAAACAGGGTCATCAATGATACATAAATCTGCACCACGACCAGCTAATGCACCTCCTACACCAACAGCATAATACTCACCGCCCTTGCTTGTACTCCATCTACCAGACGCTTTAGCATCCACTGCCAATTTTACGTCAGGGAAAACATCCCTGTATACATCGCTATCTATTAGATTCTTTACTTTACGACCAAAACCCACTGCTAGTTCAGCTGTGTGTGTCGCTTGAATAATTTTTCTGCTGGAGTTCTTGCCCATAAGCCATGATGGAAACAAAAAACTAGCAAATTCAGACTTTGTATGTCTGGGCGGCATGTTAATTATCAGACGCTTAATCTCGCCATTTGCCACCTTTTCTAATTTATCAGCATATATTCTATGATGCTTACCTTCTATAAA
>NZLH01000011.1 GCA_002694155.1 Pusillimonas sp.
TTTCGTTGTCTTTGATGAGACAAGTGACATTGATCCTGAAATATATTATGAAGTTGTTAGACCGGCTTTATCTGCACAGAAGCCACCAGGCTCTGTGTTATTCTGTGGTACTCCAAAGGGATTCAACTGGTTTAAGGATCTGTATGACTTAGGTAGGAGTCAAGATCCGGACTGGGCGAGTTTCCAATATACTACGATTGAGGGTGGCCAAGTCCCGCAAAGTGAGATTGATGCCGCAAAACGTGACTTAGATGAGAGAACGTTTCAGCAAGAGTATGAGGCAAAGTTCCAAACTTACTCAGGCATAATCGCTTATAACTTTAGCGAGGATAATATCGTAGATTGGAAGCCGCACCCAGCGAAACATATATTGATTGGTATGGACTTTAACGTAGATCCAATGTCAGCAATAGTTATGGTACAGAGTGCAGATAAGAAAACACTACACGCTGTAGATGAAATAACAATGTATGGAAGTAATACAAACGAGATGTGTGAAGAAATAAAAAACAGATATAACAGAAGCAACGTAGTTTGCTTTCCTGATCCTGCAGGAGCACAAAGAAAAACAAGTGCTAATGGTAGAACAGATATATCTATATTACAGAATCATAACTTCAAAGTATTACATAGACCAAGACATCCTGCAGTGAGAGACAGAATAAATGCTATGAATAGCATGTTAAAAAACGCTCAAGGAGAAAGAAGATTTTTTGTAGATCCAAAGTGTCGTAATCTGATACAGGCTCTACAAAGATATGTCTATAAACAGGGAACACAAATACCTGATAAAGGCAAATGGGATCACATATTTGATGCAACAACTTATGCAGTTGAGTATTTGTATCCGGTGACTAGAAAAGTCGAACACGAACAAACAACAACATTTGGAGTATATTAACAATGGACTTAGATTATAAACATCCGTTATACGAGCATTATCTAAAGAGTTGGAACTATTACTCGGCAAGTTACAAAGGCGGAGAAGATTACCGTCACCACAGTTTAAAGATGCTTAGAGAGTATCTTTTCGAACACGATGCACCGGGTAACCAATACAACAATAGATTAGATTACACTGCTTTAGATAACTTAACAAAACTAACAGTAGATACATACAGAAGTTTTTTATTTCGTAGTACACCAGTAAGAACATTTGGTTACTTACAAGACAACCCACTGATAGAAAGATTTCTATATGATGTAGACTTTGAAGGCAAAGACCTTGATGACTTTATGAAAGAAGCAAACGATATGGCTATGGTATATGGTCAAGTTTGGATCTTGGTAACAAAAGGCTTTATGGAAGGAGTCATTACATTAGAACAAGAAATAGAAAATGATATTAGACCTTATGCTAAAATCTTTACACCAGAAAATGTATGCGATTGGGAATATCAACGTATGCCTAATGGTTCAGAGAAACTAGTATATGTAAAAACAAAAGAGTTTGTATCACCAACAATAACAAGATTTATTGAATGGACACCTGCTGAAATAAGAACGTTTGAAGTTCTATATGATAGTAATGGTGAAGAAAAAACAGTTACTATGACAGAACTACAAGTCAATGCTATTGGCGAAGTTCCTTTTGTTCAACTAAAAGCAAACCCTTCACAGTACAAAGGTATTGGTATGTCAGACATTGCCGACGTTGCAAAAATACAACAAGCAATGTTTAACTTATTATCAGAAGCAGAACAAGGTATCAGAATATCAAATCATCCAACACTTGTTAAAACACAAGATGTAAATGCAACAGCAGGTGCNGGTGCTGTTATCAATATTGATAATANNANNGAACCAANNTTANGNCCATACTTGATTGAACCTAATGGAACAAACATTGATTCAATCGTAGCAATGTTAGAACAACATATTCAAGCATTCTTACGTATGACACACTTAGGTGCCATCATGGCGGCAAGAGGCTTATCTATTAAGTCTGGTATCGCTTTGTCTACAGAGTTTGAAATGCTTAACACTAGACTTGCAGATAAGTCCGCAAAACTAGAACAAGCAGAATACAATATGTGGAAACTNTTTCACAAATGGACTAACTTGCAAATGGACGATGAGTTTAATGTACTTTACAAAAAGACATTTGACTTACGTGATGAACACGCAGACGTAAGTTTGTTAAATCAAGCATTACAAATAGGTGTTCAAAGCGAAACATTTACACGTGAGATCCATAAACAGATTGCACGTATTGTTGTAGAAGATGGTGANAAACTTGATGANATCATAAGAGAGATTGATGANNTACCAGAAATGACNCATCCAACTCTTACAGATGAAAACAAGATTGCACATATTCAAGAAATGATTAGGCAAGGATCTNCAGATGCAAACATTTTAGAACTGCATCCAGAACTTGCTCAACAAGATATTGATAACGCTAGAGGAGAAATGTAATGCCATATCATTCAAAAGGTAGAAAGTCGTCTGGATCAAGACGTAAGAAGAAAGACGATGATAAAAAGAAAAAATCATCTAGGTCTAGAACCTCGATGAGAAGAAGGAGTTACTAATGAACAAAAGTCCAGCAAAACTATATAATGGTGACGATTATGTGGCTAAGTTAAAGATAATGTTAGACACAGATGGTATGCCAGTTGTAGATGAAAAATCTATTTCATCTGCTTATGGAGAGTGGACTAAAATCGTATGGGACAGAGGTTCTTACGAGAAGTCTGCTAAAAAAGAGACAAAAAAGTCAAAACCAAAATCTGACATGATGGAAGACATGATAGAAGATACCGTCGAAGATAATGGTGATTCTGACTGAGATAAATACAAAAAAGGAACAACGAAAGGATTATAACTATGACCGAACAGAGTGTAACTTCGGGTGATGTAAATGTAACAGATACTGGTGCTGACATTAATACTACATCGGAAGAAAATCAAACAAACCAGGAAGAGCGTATCTTTTCACAGAAAGATGTTGATAAAATCGTACAAGCAAGATTAGAGAAATACAAAAGACGTTTCTCCGATATTGACTTAAACGAATACAAAGCATTGAAATCTGCTGAAGAAGAACGTGAGTTAGAGGCGATGAAGAAACGTGAGGAGTTCGATACTATACTTTCTCAACAAAAGAACAAGTATAGTGAAGAAATCAACACACTTCGTTCTCAGTTGACCGGACTTAAAGTAGACGGTACATTGTTAGATGTTGCGGCAAAACGAAATGCTGTATCACCAGAACAAGTTGCTATGCTACTAAAAAATCAAGTTGGGTTAGATGAGACAGGTCGTCCAGTCGTATTCGATGCTAATAAAAGTGTTGTATACGATCCTGAAACTGCGGAACCAAAATCATTGGAATCTTTGGTGAATGAGTTCTTGGATGCAAATCCACATTTCATTCGCTCAGGGCCAAGTGGCGTAACAAGTGGAGGAGCATCAGGTAATGTTTCATCTGCAAGTACGAAACAAATAGATTTGGGATCGCTTGATTTAACAAACCCTGCCGACAGGCTAAAGTATAAACAACTTAAGCAAGAAGGCAAACTATAACGTAGTATTAAAAAAGGAGACCAGAAATGGCTAATGAAAACTATGTATCCGGTTTAAACACGGACAGTATGTTCGTCCCTTTAAAAGCGGCAACAGTATACGCGGCTCACGAAGCATCAATCTTCTTGGGTGGCCAACTTATACCTATAGTTAATGCACCAAACGGTGTTCTACAGGTACCAGAACTAGCGGCAGTCACAGCACAAACTGTATCTTCTGAGTCAAACGCAGACTTAGAAACAAGACTTCCTGCCGACACAAAAAACACAATCACTGCGAACTTATACGGTGCAAGAGCAGTTGTACGTGACTTAGGTAACATCGACTTAAACGAAATCGGTCGTACACTAGGTAACGCAGTTGCAAAAGCATTTGACGAAGACGTAATGAGCGTTGTTTGTTCTACAACAACTGAACAAGAGATTACATCAGGCAACTTAGATGTTGATGAAATCTTCAAAGCAGTTGGAACTATCCGTGCAAACGGCGAAACAGGTCAACTATATGGAATCGTATCAGCGAACGCATATGCAGACTTAATGACAAGTGTTGGATCAACAGCATACGCTGGTGGTGACTTCCAAACTGAAGCATTAAGAACTGGCTTTATGGGTAACATTGCTGGAGTACAAATGTTTGTATCTTCATACCTAACTGACACAAATGCTGATAGAGGTGCCATTAATGTTAAGGCGGCAATCTTTGGTAGCGATGCATATCGTATTGCTATGCAGGCTAACGTAAACATCGAAGTGGCTCGTAGAGCGGCGGCTGTAGGTAATGATGTTGTTGCATCTTTACACGCAAAAGCAGGTGCTATCGATTTCAACCGTTCAGTACTAATCAAAGA
>NZLH01000012.1 GCA_002694155.1 Pusillimonas sp.
TACGCTGGTGCTTGTTGTGTCAACATAGTCAACCGATCAAGGCCATCTTCATGCGCTTGAGATGGAAATGCGTCGTTCTCTGTATAGGTTGTTGTCTGCGTATGAGGCAAGATGCGTTCTATTTTGACAGTGTTGCCACTTGCTGGAGCACTTCCAAAAGTAACATTGCCGCCTGAGTTAGTACCGGCACCTGAGACGGTGTAGTGAGTCGTGAGTGTTTGGGTAGTCTCTACACCAGTTGTGTCATTGACGAGGGTGACTGTTAGATCTGAATCTGCAAAAATCTTGAACCCATACGCAAATACGGTCGTGCTGCCATTGCCTGAATAGCTTGCTAAATTTGTGCTGCTAGAAACTGTCATAATAAATCACCAATTTGTTCCTCTAGATAATCAAATGCTTGGCGCAAAACAGAGAGGTTTTGATAAGGCAATAATCGTCTGAATGTTCGCACATCGCTTTCATCCAGTCCATCTTGTGAAAATGGCGCATTCATAGCTGTAAGCAATACTCTCAACCCTGTGCCAGCAGTCGGCCCTAAAATTGACTCATGTATACTCCGAGATACAAACCTTGATGCTGGAGCACTTACGCCCAGCAATGGGCGCAATCCTACGTTGTTGCTAGTAATTTTTTCAATGGTGTTGTTTGCCTCCATCAATATGCCTAAAGCACCTGATCTGTCTATACCCTCAACAACAACTGCAAGCGGATCATTAGATATTTCTCTATCCGCATCCCACTGCTTAAAGTAGTACGAAAGCATTCCCATAGCAGTGAGCGAAACTACGCCAGCCAAAGCGTTATGATCCTGGCCTTGCAATGCGGCCACGGTCATTCGCTGTGTAGACGACAGCATGAATGATCTGAACTGCATAAACACACGGCCCACGGGTCTCGACATGAACAACGGAAGCTCCTGCCCAGGCGTTACGATTACCCTGTTTGATTCTTTGTATAAAGCGTTTCTCCACAAATCTTTGAGCGCAGCGCTATCCCAATTTTTGTGATTAGCTATCCAGACTTTATTGTCAACTTTTGTTGCGTATTTCTTTAACTGCTCGGCGATCGCTTGAGCATTGATGTCATCAATTCCAAGTCGATTAAGTCGCTTGTCGATCTTACCTTTAAGCAAATCGTCAATGACTCTGTTCTGCATGACAACGGTATGAAGGGTCTTCATGCCTGATGTCCAATAATCCATCATATTGACGCGGCCAAACCTGTCAGCGAGATATCGAACTCCCCTCTCTACCCCACTCCTTGGTTGCGCAGAATCAAACACATCGGACATTACCTTTGATCTGCTTAACCCAGTAAGCACGTCTACGCCAATGCCGTACTGCCTCGCTTCTTTTGACGCGACCTTCACCGCACTTAAATTAGTAACCAGTGGGATCAGTCCGCCAGAAAATGTTTTGGTGACGCCCTCTGCCATCACCACTCTTGCTACGTCTGGTATCGAAGCCGCTACTACGCCACCCATGTGTCGCATATAGTTCAGCTCCATAATAGTTTGGCCCATTCTGTCAAATAGATTGTTTGGGTCAATGCGCCCATAGTTCCCACGAATGCGATCCTTCATGCCTAAAATGTCTCTAAGGTCTGCATTTTTTTGAGAAACCATTTTTTTTATCTGTTTTGACTGAGTAGCAGGGTCCATCTTGGCTATTTCGTCATCCCACCAGCGTGTGATTTCTTTAAGCTCTTCCGTTAGATTGAGATCACTAAACGCCCTTTTGAATTCAAGGTCTGAAATAACAGATCTACTATATGCTTCTGACAAAACCTGCACGTCATTGACCAAAAAGTCCTCGATGTCCTTGTCAGGTATCTGAAACACTCTCTGTCTAAGTGGGCCTCTGACGCCATCAATTCGTCTAGCGCCTGGTAGCGTTTCAGATTTACCCGCAGTAATGCTGCTGCCCTCTCCAATTTTCCAATCGTAAGGCAACCTCCCTGCNGGACTCTCAAGTATTCTTGACGCAATTTCAGAAGCCAGATAGTCGTAATCAATNTCTAGCCCTTCTTTGTACTCAGACTTACTCACAAGTGCCTCTAAGCTTGACCTTTCAGAAGCAGAAAGCTCTTCGCTGTCTAGGCGAGCTTGAGCATTACTTGCTTCGTTTCTCAATGCCGCATCCTTGTCTCTCAGATAGGTAGATATCCTTGATCTGAACTCTCCAAGATTGTTTTGTATTGCAGCTTGGTCATAGATTCTGTTGAGATATCCAGAAGCAGTTTTTACCTCAANATCCTCTGGCAAGAGTTTTGCTTGCTGAAGCTCTCTAAGNAATGGATCGTAAAGATCGTTGCGATAAACATTAGCCGCAGCAAGCACCTCTGGTATCTCTGAGTTGCCATGACGTAACGCTCTNGATACCTCTTCGTTGAACTTTGCTCGATTTCCATGACCATTTTTTCTGAAGGTCNGATAGAAGCCTCTAGCTTTCATCTCTACTTCAGCATTCAAGCCCGCCACCCTTGAGGCAATCTGCGTTGAAACAGCTTGCATAGCAGGTCCGTCTGTCTTGTAGACGTTCTCAGAAAGTATAGAAGTCACTCTTCTAGTAACGGGATTTAGGCTCGTCATTGTCCTTGTAAGCGGATCAAACGCTATAGCTCTTAGAAACTTCCTAACCTTGCCCCCAGAAATCTGCACATCAGCAACGGTGGCTTCCATTGCGCTAAGGCTGCCTTCTTTGANCGCTTTTCGTTCTTTCGCCGTGGGAAGGTACTCAGGGGAGATTATTGCGTTTTCGCCTCGAGCTATCTTGCCCTCAACGTCCATCATATTTTCGATCTGCTGAATGGCGGCACGATCAACACTTTTCATTACACCGGAAAACGATGCGCCAAGAGTGCCACCCAACAAAGCAGAAGCAGAGACATTGATAGCAGATTCGCCAAGCGTTCGAGTAATCTGGCTATTGTGTAGTGCTGCCTCTTGAAGTGCTGTACTTGCGGNAGTCACAGAGCCAGTTATCACTCCAGCGCTTAGAATACTATTGCCTGNTTTGTAGGTTTTTGCGANAGCGCCGCCCACTGGAATAAGACTTATAGGATCACCAATTCCTGACACACCGATACCGAGCGCAAAGGTTTTCCATCCGCCTCGACGCAAAGTGTCCCGATCTTTCATCTCTCTGGCGTATTGACGCCGGACAGCTTNGATCTCATCTTCCGTATCGGTATCTACCATTCGATCAAGAAGCGTTTCATTNAACAATTCTTCTTCGGTCAAATAGTCAANNGGATTGAANTCNCTATNGCTTANNCCATCAGGNAANCCNTTATCTTGGTTTAACANNGNTCCAAGAGTNTTTTCTTGACGCCACAAAGCGCCGATAATTTCTGCCGTAGTCGGATCTTCTTCGTCTTGCTTGTTTNNAAGATTAAGNAATCTTTCTCTTANGAGATAATCTTCATCNGACTCAATCAGCGGCATCGGTTACAGCCTCAATATCAAACCTNGGCTCTAGGCCGAGCTTTTCTCTTTGACGATTCGCAATTTCCTTAAANTCNTTAATTTTCTCGGCCTTTAATGAGGACACCCATCTCGANAAACTAATTTTAGTCGCATAGGCAGCCATAGCTATCTCATANTCTGCCTCTAGCACCTGCATCATTGCTCCGCCCAAGGCAGACAAGGGGGCAGCTTCGCCATAAATATCCGATGCTTTTACNTCTCCAATTCNAGGCATTGGCTTCCGTGGGCCTCTGGCTCTTTTCTTGGATTCGTAAACTGCTTCTCTAACCGCATAGCTCTTGAGGTAAGCAAGCTCTCTTTCGGCTTCTAGCTCTTCTATGTTGAGCGTTTTAACNCTTTCTCTTTCTGGNGAGATAANATCTACATTGCCGCCTTTATGNTTGTCGTAAAGNACAAACCTGNNAGGAATAANNTCAATCATTCCATCGTTATTAAGAACGGCTATTTTGTAAGTTGGGAANCCGGTAGNTGCATCTCTNGCAGTGATTTCNTCNGANNTNAGCGNGATNNNNTNTTTGTCATANTCGAACNGCGGCTCNTNTCTNCCGGCGACAACGTANTCTTCNACNNNTTTTTCCATNTCGNCTTTGATCCATTCGTAACCATTGACGNTNAGAGTTGAAAACTTTTCTGGCGCGTACNTCATNGCACCACCAAAAACAGATGGNGAATAAGCNTTTTCTANTCTTTGNCTTGCNNNANANTGTGCTGCNTCTGGGCTGTTNCCTTGNAGTANAGCNGANGTAAATGTGCTTTCNTAAGCGANTNTTGCATCTNTTTGCACTNNNTGAGATGACTCGCCAATAANATNTTNAACCTNCTCTNCGATATCTTNTAAGTAGTCNCCCTCNCTTATNTNTCTNTTTACTTCATNAATNCGCTCTTTGTTTCTGGTAAGAAAGCCTTGAGTATATTNAAANGCCTNTTGNGGCTNNNCGCCNAGACTTAAATGCTNCGTGGTACTCATTAACAAAAGCCNGNGTATCGTCATCGACCATNCCCTCAAACACTAAGNCTTNATCTGTTGCCAGCCCCTTGTCATACAGAGANATCATATTTTGAATAGCCTGAGGATCTCCCGATCGNATNGCTTGATTNAACNGNCTTTTNAGAGTNTGNGGGANTCGTCCAGTCTNCCTTACAAAATCAATCGTTCCTCGCTGTTNCTCTGCATANNNAGNGCCTNNGTCATCAGCAAATTGAGCCAATCTNTTNATTTCATATTGTTGATGTGGGCCANNGNAAAGGTCGTCAATCTCNCCATTATCAAACNTATAACCAGCGCCCGTCATGGCTTCTNNATAGTTGNTTGCTAAGTTTCTGCTTTTTTTGAAGACGCTGTTTGCGCTTTATCCAAAGATGACTTGTGCGTCGATCGACTAATTAGTCCCGCCTGCAAGAGGGCATCTAGCTGTTCTCCGGCTTGATCTAAAGGAATTGATCCGCCTTCTATATCAAGCAACGTTCTGTTTACAGCTGCATCCTGTTTGGCTTGCTCTACAGCGCCCAGCTCAATCTCGATATCTTCGAGATAAGCCATTCGCCTATTAATCACGGTTGTTTCGTATGTAGTTATCTCTTCTGGTGTAAGCTGAGATAATATCTCACTAGGCACCATTGTACGCATATCTTTTTTGAAGGCTTCTGCTTCTTCGATGGTAGTAAAGCTGGCTATTTTGTTAGCCATCCATTGTTTGGCAGCAGAGTTTTGAGAAGCTCTCGTTATACCAAGAACCTCTTCTGATAACACGTATCCGTTTTTTGCACCATAGCGATAAAGTTCGCTAAGTCTCTCTTGGGCCGCAGCAATTTCCTCTGATGTTTGTGCTTGCTGAATGTCAATTTGAGCCAATCTATCGGCTTCAGATAGTGCCGCAAATCCTTTTCTGATTTCACTCTTTCGCGCAGCATCCTTTACAGCAATCTCTTGACCAAACGATAAGCTCTCAATAGATAGCCTAAGTTTTTGTCTTCTTACTGGATCTGCGACCCCTGCTGTGATCTCTTCAATTTTGTCTTCAATTCTTTTTTTGTATTGGTTTTCTGCCGTATATGGATCTTCTTGCGCAGCTATTTGAGCTTCAGCGCCAATCTCAGCGATAGCTCTTTTAGCCTGATTGTTGATCTCTAAGTCTTCAATATCTCTTTGGTTTTTGACTCTGCGCTGATAGTCGTCATAAACGACTCTGCCAACGTCACCTACACCTCTTGCGATTGCCTGCATTGCTCTTGCTGGTTCAGCCAACTGACCAGCACTTACTCTAACGCCAGAAGGCACGGCTCCCGCTCTTGGAGTGATTCCAGTTTCTCTTTGGTAAGTTGGCACCTTCATAACTTAACCTCCCGTATAGCCTTCGGCTGGACCAAACGGAATTCCTGTTGAACCTTTAAATGTGGGGGCAGCGCTCTCACCAAGCGAATACGCCGATATTCTTGGCTGGGTAAATCCACTTGGACTCCTCATTGAATACATCTGTGCGCCACCAGAGAGTAACGATCCAAACGCCTGTCTTCTCGCTGCGCTCATATTGGCCCTGGCCATCTGTCTATCTATTTCCGACTGAAGTCTAATGTCTTCTGCGGCACTTAAAGCTCGCTGAGATTCTACGGCAGCGTTGTATCTCCTGTTTCTAATTTCTTCATCAGCCTCTTTTGCGCTTTCTGTCAGGAGCAAAAGTCCAGTCCCAGAGGAAGCATCAAAACCGTTGTACCTAAGAGCTACACCTTGAGTTGCAATAAAATTAGAAAAGTTTTTTCTAAACTGCGCTATTTGATACTCAGAACTTCTTTTAATTAAATCTGCTTCTTGCTCTTGAAGCCTTGCATTTCTTTCTGCGACCTGAGAGTTAAATCGAGACGCAGCCAAGCCTGCCTTACCTTGAGCTATAGCACTACTTGCCGAAAGTAGAGAGCTTCCTGCGATTGCTGCTGCTGTAACTGGAAGTGCCATAAATTACCTATCAAACGTCTGCAATCGAGGGAAGATAGACAGAATTGTCAGCGGCAAAGGCTGATCCTGTTTGACAACTACGAAGCCATCGTTATCGTAACCGCCAGGAAACTCGATAAATTTGTCGCCAGTATACAATGGAACAGGATTATCCATAGTCATGTGTACTGTTCGGAATGGAATGATATCTAATTCTGTCTCGGATGGCCCAATTTTTGCGCCAACAGAGTTGAGAACCCGAATATCAATATCACTTATCCGTTTGTTTTTAGCTTGGGCTGTACCTTCTGTGCCGCCAGCATCAGTACGCATAGTCTGCAAAATTGAGTCGTATGACAATCCAACGTGTGCTTTCGTAACAGATTGGTCTAGCGTAATGCTACCGGAGGAAACAGTTTTGTCTGCGTGAGTAGAACCGTTTGCCAAAATAGAAACAGTTTGTCCCTCTAAATGACTAAGGCCACTTATGGTAGTAGCAGCACCTCCACTGTAGGTAAGACCCGCGTCAACATAAAAAGCATCTTCTATATCAGTACCAAAGTCGATCGGCTTGAGTCTTTCTACATGACGCACATTAGATCCATTGATAGTGCGACGTACCACCAAATAAACCTCTTCTTCGGTGCGTTGACCACTTGAGATAGCTGCAATGCTTTCTACAAAGCCGTAGTTATAAGTTGTGCCACCATCTGTCAATGTCCCGCCAATCTGATGCTCATGCCAGGCAACCACGTCTTCTTCACGTCGATAGGTCATCGCCACAAGCTTGCCGTTTTCTAAAACACACCAAACGACATTGTTCGGCTCTTGCTGATAAGCCATCTCTTTGATCTTGCCTTCAGTAATATGCTCCGCCAGTAACGTCATATCTGGGGCAATGTACGAGTCAACATTGAAGTCATAAACAAGCTCACGCAACTTACGTTGTTCTCGTTGTACAAATAGCGCAGTAGCACCAACGACAAGGGGCTGAATGTCAGCACTGCCGTACTTAGCCTGCTGTTTGATCTGCGTATTTACTGGTGTGATAGGCGCATCTACCGAACCAGCACGTACTGCAAACTCACCACCAGACGTACCAACCAGCAGTACACGCGATGATGTGAGGTATCGAATGACGTTTACCTGGTTAGATCCAATCGTGTAGATCAGGGCACTGTCATCAGCTACACCAGCCGTAAAGTTTGTATAGTCTCCACTGACAGAAAAGAAAAGAGTTTGCGGCTGATTTGTTGTGTTAGCGAACACTAACCTTTGCTCGAAAAATGCCACACAAGCGGGATGTCCTGTGGTGCCTGAAAATGCACCAAGCTGGTACTCATCATCAGCAGTTAGATCGCCTGTGATCGTGATGCTCTGACCTTCATTTTGAAAGTGTATATCGGTGCTTGTGGATAACGTTATGACGCTGTCACTTACGGCGACAATAAGAGCGCTCGAGAAGTTGTTGCCATTTACTAAAGAACCATTGCTAGAACTTCCAGTGCTTGTAACATTTTTGCGCGTAGCTGGATCAAGCAAAATAAACTTGGTATCTGGTGTCGACGAGTCTAATTCAACTTCAAAAAAGAAATCATTGATCACTGAGGATGCTTCTGTTGGAAAAACAACTGTTACCCCAGTAGAACCTGTAAACTTGACTAAATCGCCATTGACTAAATTATGGCGTCCATCCGACGTGACGGTGGTTGTTGAGCCTGTGGTAATACTTGACACATTGACATTTGCAGATCCACTTGCGCTGATACGCATGCCAACCTCAAAGCCTTCAGTAAGAAAGTTACCTGCACTGTCTTCGATAAAGTCATTATGCGATAACCCTGTGGCACTCGGATCGCCCTCATGAAAGCTAATTGTAGTAGCGGTCATGCTAGGCTCTAATTCTGTTTCAAGATTGCTGTTTTCTTGTACTGTTGCAAATACTTGGTCATGTCGATCAAGATTTAATTGAGCGCCATTTGCAGTGCAAGTAGCACCACCTCCCGCTACAAGCTGTATGGAGTCATTATTAGCGACTGCAGCAATACTACAGTTTTCGACAATAATAAAATCCGACCCTTGCTCAACAATATCGGCGGTACCAGAAGCGCCACTTCCGCCTACCACCCGAACTCTTTCACCTGCACTGAAAGTGCCAACAAAGTTGTCTACTGTAATTTTGGCAACTTGCACGTTCG
>NZLH01000003.1 GCA_002694155.1 Pusillimonas sp.
GTGATGAACTAGAAAAACTTTTTGGTGAGGCTCGATCACTAGGAATTGTAATGTCGAGTGATGCAGCTAAAGGTGTTGAAAACGCAAATGATGCGTTGACTCGTTTGGGTAGTTTGTTCAGAGGGGTTACAGATCAAACCGTTGCAGCATTAGCACCCGCGATTGCTTTACTCACTGAAACATTTAAAAACTTTGTTTTAACTGGTATTAGTGAAGCAAACGGTAGCATACAGGAATTTGCAAAAGCACTTGCGGTCGATATTCTTAATGCAATCGGAGCAACCCTCAAAGGGTTAGAAAATCTGGTAAACGGTGTTATTGATACCTTCAACAAAATTGTTGCAGCCAGTGATAGATTCACAGGATTTTTTAAAGATGATGATCAAAAAAATGCACGACAATTACGCCAAGAAATAGAGGAATTAAATTTAGCTATCGAAGGTCGATCTGGGGCATCGCCTAGGATGCAAAAAGGTGTTGAGATAAGAAACAAAATAGATCGCGAAAGGATTGCTGTATTAGAAAAACTCTTAGAAACTGCAAAAGACGTTGATGATTTTCAGATTGATCGGGTAAGTTTTGGTACGGCAGCACAGAAAGCAATACAACCTCTCATAGATATAATACAGGAAGCAAACGAGGTAACGGATAATTTAGTCGAAAAAGTAGCAGATAAAGCACCGTCTGCGTTTCAAGTTTTGTTAGAGACTATGAAAAACCTCAGACCTCAAGCAAAAGATGTAACCGAGAGTTTAGCTGAGATTGCAAACAAAGCGATTGACGGTTTAGGAAAAGCATTTACAGATGCAATTACAGGTGCGAAAAAATTCTCAGATGCCATTAGATCAATGGCAAAATCAGTGATCGATTCTTTAATCCAAATGTTGATACAAAAATATTTAGTAGATGCAGCATTTAGTGGCATAACAAATTTCTTTAATGGTTCTTCACAAATCGCCAACGCACAAACCGTTGCACAGGGAGTTTATGATGGTGGCGGTTATACTGGCATGGGAGCAAGGGCTGGCGGCATTGACGGTAAAGGCGGGTTTCCAGCAATTTTACATCCTAATGAATCAATTATCGATCATTCTAAAGGTCAATCAATGGGTGTAACAGTGCAGCAAACAATTAACATATCTACAGGCGTACAAAGCACTGTAAGATCAGAACTAGTGCAATTATTACCTCAGATTGCAGCAGTTACTAGATCAAGTGTTGCAGATGCTAGATTACGCGGTGGATCATTCTCGAAAGCAATGGTGGGTGCGTAATGACTGCAATAGCGTTTCCAAACGATCCCACCACATCTAGTCCCTATAATATTCAAAATATGTCTATGCGATTACGTAGAACAGTCGCAGTTGTCGAATCCCCTTTTACTTATGATACTCAAGTTCATGCACATCAGGGCGCACGTTGGGAAGCTGAAGTCACTTTACCGCCTTTGACTCATGCCCAGGCTAGAGGGTTTGAGGCGTTTTTAGTTGCCTTGAAAGGTAGAGAGGGAACTTTTACTTTTGGTAATCCTTTGCATACATCAACGGCAACGGCAGTAACATCGGGATCAACTGCGATTAGATCAACATCTTTAATAACTACGGCAGCGGCAAGTGAAATAAAAGCGGGTAATTATTTTCAATTAGGAGATTATTTATATATTGTTACCAGTGATAAATCATCTGGTGCGGGAACGCTAAATTTTGAGCCACCGTTGAGGCAGACTATCGCAAGTGGACAAACGCTTGATTTTACATTACCTCAAAGCACTTGGCGCATGAGCGCAAATGATATTGGATGGTCAATTAGTAGTGCATCGATTTATGGTTTTACTTTTAGCTGCATAGAGGCGTTATGAGTCGTACTTTAACAACTGCAATGAGCAACGCTGTCACAGCAGATGTTGTCAGACCCATATTATTAATAAGGATGGTTTTTGATACAGCACCTTTGCATGTTTGGAATGGTGTTGGCGATTTGACTTTTAGCAGTAATACTTATTCTGGTTTAGGTGATTTAATAAGCATTTCCACCATTGAGGAAACCTCAGATGTGAGTGCATCTGGAATAAATGTTGTTTTGACAGGGTTAAAAAGTTCATTTTTAAGCACTGCACTAAATGAAGATTATCAAGGTCGAGTTATTACTATTCATTTAGGTGGTTTTAATGCAAGCGGAAGTTTAATAGCTGATCCGATTATAATATTTACTGGATTCATGGATGTTATGACAATCACCGAGGCAGGTGATTCTTCAACAATTAGCATTGCATGTGAGAATAAACTTATTGCTTTGGAGCGCAGTAAAGAGAGAAGATACACACCCGAAGATCAAAAAATTGATTTTCCAAATGACAAAGGTTTTGAGTTTGTTGCAGATACATCAAAGCAAGAAATAATCTGGGGTGGTCGCTCAACACCATTAGGGGTTTATGGTGGGGGTGGAAACACAACCGATCCATCAACTCAGGGAGCTGGCAATCTCGCATGATTTTTGCCCTTGAATCATTGGCAAATGTAAAAGAGGACATCAAGCCACTTATCAAAAAACATTGGGAGCTTGTTGCGCTCAATCAAGGCGTAATTAAACTTAATCCAGATTGGGAAAAATATGCTCAAATGGATCAATCAGGATTACTTAGAATATTCACAGCAAGAAAAAATAACGAATTAGTAGGTTATTGCGTTTTAGTTGTAAGCCAAAGTTTACATTACAAAGATCACATATTTGCAAATAATGATGTTGTTTTTGTTTTGCCCGAATACAGAGAGGGCATGACAGGTTATAAGTTAATAAAATATGCAGAGGATTATTGCAGAGAGAACAATGTCTCACTTTTAAATATAAATACAAAAGTGCATTTACCGTTTGATTCTTTGATGCTTGGCATGAACTTTGAGCTAATCGAGCGCATTTACTCTAAATATTTAAGAGGTTAATTTATGGCGATTTCATTAGTTGCGGGTATTTCGTCAGCCGTAGGTTATGCAATTACAGCAACAACTTTTTCTCTAACAAAAATGTTTGTTGCGTTTGCAGCGGGAGCGGGTTTATCCTCTTTATCTCGTGCCCTAGCACCAAAGCCAAATATGAACGCCTCTCTACGAGGGCAAACAATTACCAATCGTGATCCAGTTGGTACTCGCAAAGTTGTTTACGGCAAAACGAGAGTAGGTGGCAACATTGTGTTCATGGAAAGCACTGGTACAAATAATGATGATTTGTATTTAGTTATAGCGATTGCAGGACATGAAATCGAAAGCTACGAGGCAGTTTATTTTAACGAAGAAAAAGTTTATGAAAACGCTGCTTATGTAAGTGATTGGGATACTTACATCGATCTACATTTTTATTACGGAACTGATACCCAAACAGCAAACAGCGCATTAGTTTCTGCGAGCAATAATAAATGGACAAACGCCCATACATTGAATGGTGTTGCATACATTGTTGTTAAACTTACTTACGATCAAGATAAATTTGCCACTGGATTGCCTAATATCTCATGTATTATCAAAGGTAAAAAAGTTCTTAATGTGGGTGGAACTGCAACCGCGTGGACTGACAATGCAGCATTAATCATTGCTGATTATTTACGTGATACCAAATACGGACTTGGAGAATCAGCATCCAATATTGATAGCGCATCTATTACGACAGCGCATGGGGTTTGTGATGAGGATGTCAATTTATCTGGAGGTGGTACTCAAAAACGCTACACAATAAATGGTGTTATTGACACCGCAACTCCAATAAAAGATAACATTGAGTTATTGCTTGGCAGCATGTCGGGCAGATTGATTTTTACGGGTGGTAAATTTCAATTATTTGCAGGTAATTATGTAGCACCAACTGTCACCCTATCAGAGAGCGATGTTGTGGGTGAGATTACTATCGCAACAAAACAGTCTAGGCGTAGTCAGTATAATGTCGTCAAAGGTGCTTTCATAAGTGAAGAGGAAAACTACACGCCAGCAGATTACCCATCGCAGCGAGTTTTA
>NZLH01000004.1 GCA_002694155.1 Pusillimonas sp.
TGCAGGGCCAATTACAGGCATAACAAAACTTATCAATCCTGTAATCAGAAAAAGTAAAGAAGTTATTGAAGAGGGTGTTTATTCAACATTAAAAGAAAAATTAGAAAAACCTGTAGATTTAAAAGGTGCGGCTGATATAACAGGCAGAACTCAGAGGGGTGAGATAGCAGAACAAATTACCGAGGAAGGGCCAAGAAAAAAAGTAAATATACAAGATAAAGATTTAGTAGATACTGCAAAATTTATTAATAAAACAACAGGAAAAACACCTGATGAAACAGAAAAAATTTATAGTAATGAGCAACTTACAACTGAAGCTAAACAATCAGAAAGAGAATTAGTTCTTGATGATTTGCCTGAACAAGATTATGAAAAACTTGCTAATTCTGTTAATGGTATCAATTTAGATAATGAATCTGTGCCACAAAAAATATTGCCAAATATCGATTATATTGCGCTAGGTGATGGAACTTTGCAAAGAAAAGTTGAGAGTTATGTGCAAGAGCAAATCCAAATCCAAAAAGTTCAGGGGCAAAAAAATAGAAAAATAACAGTTGATGCTTTATTAAGAGAAGCAGATGCAATTTTAAGTGATTCTGCAAAAGTAGATGAAATTACCAATTATCTTATCCAAAGACAAAGGGGCGATAAATTATTTGCAAATACTGAGGCATTAGCAGCTAGAAATATTCATGTGGCATTTCAACTAGAAGCAATAAGATTATCAAATATAGCAACAGAATCAGGTAATGATGTTGATATAGCAAAAGCTCATAAAGCTGCACAAATAGCGATGATGGTGACTAAGAAAATTTCTGAAACTGGAAGTGATGCTGGTCTTACTTTGTTTGTTCATCAAATCCCTGTTACTGATGTTTCTAATGTTCAAATGCCAAAAATATCAGATCCAAATACAAGGAATGTAGATATTATTGTAAATGAAGATACTGTTTCAGATTATTTTGCATTAAATGGTGGTGAAGCTAATGTAAAAGCAGAATTTACGTTTTTACAAAATTTACCAACAGCAAGACAAAAAAATAATTTTTTAGATAGAGTAACAAAAACAACTAAAGAAACTAGAAGCAATTTAAAAAGAAGTCTTGTAGAAACCTATCAATCAGCACTTCTTAGTTCTCCAGTAACCCACACATTTAACATTGTAGGAACAGGAACATTTTTAACAACTCTTCTGGCTGAACGAGCTTTAACAGAACCTATAAAAACCTTACAAGGTAAAAGTGAAGCGTTTATTATGATTAAATCAATGAAAACGTATTTTCCGCAAATGATAAAAGCTTTTGCTTATGGCGCACTTACTGAAAAGAGTTTAGCAGACACCAGTACGAGGCTTGATGCGCCAACTATAAGTTTTAATCGACAAGGATTTAGATTAAAAAATAGGTCGGAAGATGGTGATATGCCCGAAAGTCTATTAGCAACTTTTATTGATGGGTTAGGTATTATGACAAGACTTCAGGGTATTAGACCCATGATAGCATTTGATGAATTTTTTAAAGCTATGGCAAGAGGTATGGAAATTGATGCTTACTCTCATAGATTAGCAACAAGAGCTACAGATCAAGAAAGATTACTCAAAAGAAATCGAAATCTTTCGCAAGAACAATTAGATGATGTATTGAATAAAAAATATCAAGAAGTATTTACTAGGGTAAGACATAGTGAAGAAGCATTTGAACAAGGTGCAGAGTTCGCTCGAATCGCAACATTTCAAGATGATTTGCCAAAAGAATTAGATGCTATTACAAAAGTTGCAAATTTAGCAACAGTCAAAATATTTTTCCCATTTTATAAAAGCCCAACGAATATAGTACGAAGATTATTAGAAAGATCGCCTTTAGCTTTTCCGCTAGATGCACTTACAAGAAGAAAAATATTTAATAATAAAAAAGATCTTGAATCAATAAGACAAAAAAAAGAAGCTCTCGTAAGAATTGCTTTAGGAACTGGAACAGGTGCAGCACTTGTTATGTTAGCTAAAGAACATAGTGATCTTTTTAGAATAAATGGATATGGCCCTAGTAATAAAAAGGAAAGGTCAAATTGGCTTGAAACAAATAGACCGTATAGCATTGGACTAAGAAAATCTACTGCTGATGATTGGACCTGGTCTAGCTACGCTCGATATGAACCTATTGCTGGTGTGTTAGCTATGGCTGCTGATACAGCGTATATGTTGCCATTATTAAGTTTTGATAATCCAGATTTAATAGAAGATGCTACTTTAAATCTTGGATTGCACATGGCTAGATATCCTGCTACTGCTTTACCTATGCTTCAATTCGCTGGAGAGCTTTATGAAGTTGTTGATAACTATAGCCCAGAAGAAGATAAAATTAAGGATATGATAAAAAAATTTGGTAGATTATTTCTTACTCAATCACTTAATGCTGGATATGTAGTAGGAAGAAATATATCTTCTTTAGGTTTAAATAATCTAGGTTATGAAGCTACTAAAGAAAGAGCAGGATTTGGAGAACAAGCAACTCTTGGGACTGGAGAATTTGCAACTAAAGTAGATAGTAATATTGCGAGTTTGAAAACACCAAAATTTCAATATAAAGAAGTAACAGTAGGGCCAGTCACTTTATTAAGCACAGATATTACACGTTCTTTTTATAAGTTTCAAAATGATATATTAGCTCGAACTTTAGGTGGTTCAAGTAAACTTCCTCCACAAGTTAATCATTGGTTTGAAGAAAAACCACAAGGTAAAAAAGGTATTTTTTGGACATTGTTTCCACTTAAAATGAATACTACGCCTTCAAAAAAATATTACAATGCAGAACTTGATAGACTTGGATATGGAATTCAGCCACATAGGATTACTCATTATGGAGTAAGACTTAATAATGAACAATTTCATCGTTTTGTAGAACTTTACAATTATCCAGAACGATCTAAATTTGGAGAATTTGTAACCGATACTGTTCCTGCAAAAACTTCATTTAGTGAATTTTTATCAGGGGATACTAAATTAAAAAAATTAAAAGATAATTATTATCCATTAGCAGACACAAGATTAAAACAACAACAATTAGTTGACGCTTGGCATAACCAAAGGACTGCACAAACAAGGGATATTTTGTTTCAAGAATATCCTGAATTAAAAGAGAGACAAGAATTTATTGAATTTAATAAAAGTGAAGGAAAAGATAAACCTTTAAGAGAAACAACAACAGATGATAAATATGATTTGTTAAAAGAATCTTACATACCAAGAAAAATAACAAATTTTATTTCTAAATTTAAAGATAGGCAAGGAGAATAAAAATGGCCACGTTTGATGTAAACGCAAACTCAAGGAAAGTCCAGTCAACCGCTAACGGTTCAACTGATGAATTTTCTTTTTCTTTTCAAGTGAACCAGACATCAGACATAAAGGTTTTTGTTGATGGTACACAAAAGACAGAATCAACTCATTACNANATNAAGAATTCATCTAATGCTGCTGGTCTAAACACAGATGGTACAGGNAAGGTNGTATTTACTACTGGCAACACCCCNGCAAATGAAAGCTTAGTATCAATCAAAAGTGATGTACCAAAATCTCGTACTTCAGTTTATACAAGTGGAGGAAACATTGTTGCTACANCTTTAGAATCTGATTTCGATACTATCACTATGCAACTGGGAGATAACGCTGAAACTATAAACAGAAGCTTGAAAGCCCCTGTTGAAGATCCAGATAACGTAGATATGGATATACCAAAGAAAGCAGATAGACTTGATAAGGTTTTAGCTTTCAACTCAAGCACTGGCAACCCAGAGGTGAGAGACTACCTTACTTTGGCTACATCTGCTGCAATATCAGGCGTAACTGCTGGAACAGTATCAGCAAGTAAATTTGTACAAGTAGATGCAAACAAAGACGTTACTGGTTTTAGGAATGTAACTATAACAGGTGAACTCGATGCAGCAACCTTAGATGTATCGGGTGATGTAGACATAGACGGAACTCTTGAGGCTGATGCCATAACGGTAAATGGAACTACACTCGCAGAAACTATAAGCGATACTGTGGGTGCTATGGTAAGTTCAAACACTGAAACAGGTCTTAGCGTTACGTATGACGATAGCGATAACACTTTAGATTTTGAAATCGGTTCTCAATCTATTACAAATTCTATGTTAGCTGATGATGCNGTNGGNGCNGATGAATTAGCTAGTAGTGCAGTTGTAACAGATTCTATTGTCGATGATGCTGTAACTTTAGATAAGATGGCTGGTTTAGCAAGAGGTAAAATTATTGTAGGTGATGCAAGTGGTAATCCTGTTGCATTGGCTTTAGGTACATCGGGTCAAGTGTTGAAATCGGACGGAACGGATTTGGTTTTTGGAACTCAAACTGCATCGCCTACTGCCCTAGACGATTTAACCGCAGGTGACGCAGCAACCACTTTGCGAACTACCGCTGGTAATATAACTATAAAAACTGAAGCTAATGATACCGACATTATCCTGGAAGTTGATGATGCAGGAACACAAGTCACAGGTTTGAAAATAGATGGTAGTGAAGCTGCACAAGTTCAACTGCCAAATGATGCTCAAGCACTTGCTTTTGGAGCAGACCAAGATGTTACCCTTACTCACAATCATAATGTAGGTCTTACTCTGAATAGTAAAGATTTATCTGGAGTCACCTCTATAAATAATCAATCATTCGGAACAAGAAATTACATTTTAAATCCAGAATTTGCATACTCTCAAAGGGGGACAACTATAAATTCTACTACGCCAACCAGTGGAAGCAACAGTCATTCAGTTGCCATAATTGATATGTATAGGTTAGTAAGCGATGGAGACGATATTGTAGATATCGCTCAGACGCAAACGGAAGTACCGTCTGGGTCAAAAACTGCAATCGAGTTACTAGTGCCTTCAGACGCAAGTACAACAAACAAGAAGTTCGGCATCGTACAATTTCTGGAGAACGTAAATTGTGAGTCTATCATCGGTCAAGAGGTTACTCTTTCTGCTCAAATTAAAGCTACTTCAGATTTGGACGATTGTAGAATGTCTATCATAAGCTGGTCAGGCGATGAGGATTTACCAGCTATAAGTAGCACTAACTTCATCTCAGCCTGGGAGTCGGAAGGTACAAATCCGACACTTGCTACCAACTACACTTACGAAAACACCCCAGCCGATTTAAACGTAACAACCTCCTACACTAAATATAGCGTGACTGCTACTATAGATACTAGTAATACTAAAAATGTAGCTGTTTTTATATGGTCAAATGTTACTGGTACTACAGCAGGTGACACAGCAGATACTACACCGAATGTTGGTGACTTCCAATTCTTCAGATATGAAGGTGGTGTAACAACTATCACAAGTAATGAAACTTCACCAAGTTTCAC
>NZLH01000001.1 GCA_002694155.1 Pusillimonas sp.
TTCCAATTAAAGGGTGAACGGGAAGAAGAGGCTATGGAAAAAGCAAAAAGACAAGCCCAAGTTCGTAAAATACGCTAAACTTTTAATATCCGTGTATTCTGAAAAGTTTAGTGGCCTCCGAGTATAGCGTAAATATAAAACTAAATACTCAGCAAGTTAAGAACGACTTAAAAACAATAGGCGATGGGATATCAAACTTAGGTAAAAAGCAATCAAAAGGGTCTAAACAGGCTTTATCAGATACAGAGAAAAGGTTAAAAGCAGAAAACACATCTTTAGGTTTACAGAATAGAGGCTTAAGTCTTGTACTAAAAAAATTACCCTTAGAGTTAAAAGGGGTAAAAGTCGGTCAAGCATCACTTCTTATAGAGCAAGCTACAACTAAAGCTAAAGAGCATGAATTTGAACTATCAAAAAAGAATTTACTTCTAGCTGATGAAGAAATTAAAAAAGCTCAAATACTTTTTAAGACTGAAGAAAGTATTAACAAAGTAGTCACAGACACCTCCAAAAAAAGAGCAGCAACCGCAAAAATATCTCCTTCGGGAGCATTTAGTAGATTATCAGATAGAGTGTCTCGTGATGTAGATGGGAGAAGAACATTTTTAAATAACCCATTTGCAGGAGGTATGAGTAGACTTGGTGCAACAAGGGGATTTGATTTTGGTAGTGCATTAATAAGTGGTGGTTTTCCTCTGTTATTTGGTCAAGGTCCGATTGGTGCTGCTGCTGGTGGCCTTGGCGGTGGTATTGGTGGAATGTTCGGCCAAATGGGTGGTTTTGCAGGAGGTATTGCAGCCACAGCAGCAGTTCAGTCCATTGGTAACACGCTTAATTCTGTAAGAGAACTAGGAAATGCTTTACGCAAACCAACAGAAAATTTACAACTATTAACCGAAAAATTATCTTTAACCAATACTCCGACAGGCGACTTAATTGCAAAGTTAGAAAAATTAGGAATGACATCTACTGCTGCTTCAATTCTTATTGAAGAGTTTGCAGAAAGAACAGGTAAAACTCCTGAAGAAGTAAAAGCAGCAACTAAAGAACTAGAAGAATTTAACAGAGGAATGGCTGATTTAGGTCTAAAAGTTGGTTTTATAGTGTCAGATGTTCTTGGTCCAGCAATTACTTTGCTTAACAAACTTCCCTTAGAAGGAATAGCAAAGTTCTTTACGGGCAGAGGATTTGGTTTCTTAAATCCAGGTGGAGCATTAAGTCCTTTTAAAGAATCATTACCTCAAAAGAAACTAAGACTAGAAAAGAACAGAGGTTCTGGAGTAGGAAATAATTTACCTTCAAACTTACAGGATGTTGATGCTATGGCTAATGCAGCTAGGGCTGCTCGTGAAATATTACCTTTAAGACAAGCGTTAGAAATAGAACAGCAGAGATTTACAGTAAATTCAAAAATATTAGGAACGACAAAAGAGAAAAACAAACTTGACTCGAAAATAGCAGAGTTAGAGATATTGAAGAAGGAAGCAGCAAAACAAACAAATGATAGTCTTGATTTTAAGATTGAAAAACTTACAGCAGAAGTAGATTTACAAAGACAGATTTTTGAAAATGCACAAATTCTTGCCGATCCAATAAAAGCTCAAACAATTCAATTAGATCAACAGATGGCAGTTTTACTGGATCGTGGATCTCAAATTGTTGCACTATCTCAAACAATATCTAGTTCTTTTGAGCAATCATTTAAAGGAATAATAAATGGAACTATGAGTGTTCAAGACGGATTTAGAAATATGCTCAACTCTATTGCTAATCATTTTTTAAATACTGCTGCAAAAATGATGGCTAATCAGATGCAGAGAAGTTTACTAGGATTCTTAGGTAATAGTTTATTTGGAGGGCTTTTTGGTGGTGGTGGAGATGTTTTTGCAGGTTTCAATGCAGGACCGACAGATCCGAATACACTCACTATGGCTAATTTTGCTAATGGGGGTAGACCACGAGTAGGCAAAACTGCAATAGTCGGAGAAAGAGGGCCAGAATTATTTACACCAGGGGTTACAGGAACAGTCACACCAAATCATGCACTTGGAGGATCTACAACTGTAGTTGTAAATGTAGATGCTTCTGGATCTAATGTAGAGGGTGACGAACAACAGGGAAGACAATTAGGATTAGCATTGTCAGCAGCGATAGAATCTGAATTAATTAAACAAAAAAGACCTGGAGGTTTACTTGCATAATGGCTACTTTCCCATCAATCACACCAACATACGGCCAACAAAAAAGATCTGCACCACTAACTAGAACAATTCGTTTTGCTGATGGATTCGAGCAGAGAATATTATTTGGTCTTGCTTCACATCAAAATCCAAAAGTTTATAGTTTTACTTTTGAAGTATCTGAAACGGAAGCAGATACTATTGAAGCGTTTTTAGACAGTAGAGCAAATGATAATGCTAGTTTTACATTTACACCGCCAGGTGAAGGTTTTACAAAATCAGGAACCTTTTCGCAAACTTTAACTACTGTAACTGTAACTGCTGCTTCGCATGGGGTTGCTGTTGGTGATGTTCTAAACATGACTACTTCAGGCGGAACTGGTGATTTCACAGTGCAATCAGTAGTTAGCTCAGATGTCTTTACTGTTACTTCTGCTACGAGCCAATCTCTTACTGGAAGTATTTCGTTTACATTGTCGGGTGCGAAGAAATTTGTTTGTGAAAATTGGTCAAAATCTATTCCCTACAAAAATCGAGCAACAATCAAAACTACATTTAGGCAGGTATTTGAAGCATGAGTACAAATAAAATTGTAAGCGACTTACAAAAAGTAAATCCTTCAGCAATTATTGAATTATTTACTTTAACTTTGGATAACAGTTTACATGGAGCAACAACTGTCTACAGATTTCATGCAGGAACAAGTTTGAAAGACAATGGTGAAATCGTATGGGCTGGTAATTCTTATACAAGATTTCCTGTAAAAGCCGAAGGATTTGAATATGGTAAGGGACAGTTACCACGCCCAAAACTCACATTTAGTAATGCTTTAGGTACGATTTCTGCAATACTTCTTATTGTTAATGCAAATATGACTGGAAATGATTTGACTGGGGCAGTGGTGCGTAGAATTAGAACAAAAGCTAAGTTTTTAGATGCTGTAAATTTTCCTAGCAACATTAACCCATATGGAACTCCAGATCCGACAGCAGAATACAAGCAGGAAATATTTCAAATTGATAGAAAAGCAGTTGAAAATAGAGAGGTTGTCACATTTGAATTAGCTGCGAGTTTTGATATGGCTGGAGTACGAGCACCTAAACGTCAATGTACCCGTAAAGAGTTTCCATCTATAGGATTGGTAATGGCATGAGTTGGANAGATGATGCTTTACTTCATGCAAAAGAACAAGATCCAAAAGAGTCTTGTGGTTTATTGTTAAATATTCGNGGNAAAGAAANNTATTATCCCTGCGAAAATTTAGCTATAACTTCTAATCAATGCTTTATTTTAAATCCTGAAGATTATGTAAAGGCAGATAATTTAGGTGAAATTATTGCAGTAGTTCACTCTCATCCATTAACACCACCTATAGCATCTGAAGCGGACAGAATTAGCTGTGAACAATCTAATCTGCCTTGGCATATTGTTAACCCAAAAACAGAAATGTGGGGTGAGTATAGACCTGTAGGATACAAGCCTAATATTCTTGGAAGACCGTGGGTATGGGGCGTTACAGATTGCTGGTCACTTTTTAGAGATTATTATAAAGAAAAATACAATATTATTTTGAAAGATTACAAACGACCTCTTACGCCTGAAGAGTTTTTAAAGAAACCACTTTTTGAAAAATATGCAAAAGAAACAGGTTTCTATGAATTAAAAGCGGACGAGCCATTAAAAGATGGCGATGCTTTGCTAATGTCAATCGGTGCTGTAGGTTTAAATCATGTAGCGATTTTTATAAAAGGGGATGTTTTACATCATTTAGCAGATAGACTATCTTGTAGAGAGCCTTACAACCCTTGGTTGTTAAAATGCACAGGAATGAGGTTACGCTATGCTTCGTAAAATTAAATTATATGGAGAATTGGCAAAAGAAATCGGCCATAAAGAATTTGAAGACATAAATGTTAGTAATGTAGCTCAAGCCGTTAGTTTTCTTATACATAATTTTCCAAAAATAGAAGCACATATGGCAACAAGATACTACAAAGTAATTGTTAATGAAGAAGAGATAGGAGAAGATGAGCTTTTTGATCCAGTTGGTAAGTCTGATATTTCTTTCGTGCCAGTTATTGAAGGTTCAGGCGGATTAGGAAAAACATTATTTGGTTTTACAATGATTGGACTTGCTTTTATGACGGGAGGTTCAACTTTAGCACTCGGTTTGGGTGGATTTACAGGTGGTGTCGGAATAAGTGCTTTAGTTGGAAACATCGGATTAGGTTTAACTCTCATGGGTGTAAGTGAAATGTTATTCCCAGTGCCAAAACCTCCTGAATTTACGTCAGAAGAAGATCCTAGAATTTCTTTTATGTTTTCAGGCATACAACAAACAAGTAGAGCAGGTACACCAGTGCCAATAGTGTACGGTGAAATATTCACTGGATCTGTTGTTATTTCAGGCGGCATTGATACAGAACAGGTACAGGCATGATTGAAGATAATAAAATTATCCGTGGTTCGGGAGGTGGAGGACAACCGCAACAACCGCCCCCACCGACAAAAGAGCCTGATACTTTAAATTCAAAGCAGTTTGCAAGTTTTTTAGACCTTATCTCTGAAGGAGAGATAGAGGGCAGTGCAACTGCATCAAAAGAAGGTATTACAGACAAAACATCGCTTGCTTATATCCACGCATATCTCAAAGACACCTTTTTAAACGATACTCCTGTTTTAAAAGCAAATGCAAGTTCAACTGCACCACAACCTACAGATTTTAATTATCAAAATGTTTCTTTTGTTCCTAGATTTGGTACAGCAAATCAAACAAAAATAAATGGAATCGAAAGTAGTTCATCAATAACACCTGTAGGTGTAACAGTAACAAAAGCCTCCCCAGTTGTTAGACAAATACAAGATGACACGGTTGATCGTGTAAAAATTACTATTACTTTTCCTCAACTTCAAAAAGTCACAGACTCAGGTGATTTATTAGGTTCAAGTGTTCAATTAAGAATATCAACTCAATTTAATGGTGGTGGTTTTGGAATAATTATTGACGATACAATTACAGGTCGTACACCTGACGCTTATCAAAAAGATTATTCAGTAACATTAAATGATACATTTACTACTGCTGATATAAAAGTTGAACGAGTTACAGATGATTCGACTAGCAATCAGGTTATTGATGCATTTCAATGGACAAGTTTTGCAGAGATTATTGATGATGCCAATACATATCCAAACTCAGCATATAATTATTTAAGATTAGATTCCCAACAGTTTAGTGCGATACCTCGAAGAAAATTTCGTGTTAGAGGAATAAAAGTACGCATTCCGGGTGCGGGTGCAAGTGGCTCTGGCACACCTTCAGTCGATGCCGCTGGAAGGATTGTATATCCTGATAATTATATTTTTAATAATGTAATGGGCGCGGCTGTTTGGTGTTCATGCCCTGCGATGATACTTCTTGACCTTTTAACTACTGAAAGATATGGGTTTGGTACACATATTTCTGATGCTGATTTAGATTTATTTTCATTCGTTACAGCATCAAAATTTGCAAACACTCTTGTTGATGATGGTTTTGGGGGTCTTGAAGCAAGGTTTTCTTGCAATGTAAATATACAATCATCAAGCGAAGCGTTTGATCTTATAAATGAACTTGCTGGTGTAATGCGTTGTATGCCGATCTGGTCAACAGGCTCTATATTATTAGCCCAAGATTCTCCTAAAGATCCCTCATTCTTATTTTCACTAGCCAATATTTCAAGTGATGGTTTTAGTTATTCTGGTTCAAGTTTAAAGCAAAGACATTCAATTATTTCTGTTTCATATTTCAATATGGATACTCAAGAAATAGATTTCGAAGTTTTTGAAAATACTGATTTAGTAAATAAAATTGGATCTGTCGTAAAAAAAGTAAAAGCGTTTGGCTGTACAAGTAGAGGTCAAGCTTTAAGGTTGGCAAAAGCGATTGCATTTGCAGAGGCTAATGAAAGTGAACTTGTATCTTTTACAACCTCAATGGAAGGTGGTTTAATGGTTAGACCCGGAGCTGTTATAGAGATAAATGATCCAGTAAGGGCAGGTGTAA
>NZLH01000068.1 GCA_002694155.1 Pusillimonas sp.
CATAGGATTAGAGGAACTATTCCAATTTAATTCTGCTCCTAATGATTCAGAATATACTTGACCAGTAGGAACTTTTGCAGTTGTAGTGCCATTACCACTTGCACCTGCATAATATTGACTTAAACTAATAGAACCTTCGTTAGAGTTAGCAGGACCGCCATACTCTTGTTGTAAGTCTCTAAAACTAATTGCTCCTGAAGATTGTAAAGCCATTTTAGTTCCTTATGCTACAGTGCCAAATGCGGTAATATCACCCTCTACAGTTAATGCTCCAGTAGTTGTTAGCTTAAATAAAGTGCTTGAACCATAACTAATAATTAAATTGTTACTGCTATCAGTTGTTGCAGACCAACCACTGCCACCTGTAGGAAAACCATTTGCACTTATGGTTGAAAAACTTAATACTCCAGCACCGTTAGTAGTAAGCACTTGACCATTACTTCCATCTGTATTTGGATATTTAATAGCACCATTACCTATTTTAACTTTACCTGCGCCATTAGGGGTTATACTAATATCTCTATTTGCTGTGCTTACTATTGAGTGTGTTTGCACATCAAGATTACCAGCTAATTGTGGTGAAGTATCATCCGCTAATTGCGATAATGTACCTGCTGTATTAGATAAAGATGCAAATTCTAATGTTCCTGAACCGTTTGTTTTTATAACTTGACCTGCACTACCATCTACTGTAGGAAATGTTAAACTATTTATTGACAGATTATTTGTAGCGGTAAGATTAGAACCGTTAAATGTAACCTCGTCAACAACAACATTAGCTGTACCTGTCGGTGTTAATACAAGATTGTCTCCGTTAGAACTTGTAACACCATTTGTATAGACAACTCTATATGTAGCTGTTAGACTTCCTAAGTCTTTTGCTTTAGTTGAACTTGGAGATAAAGCCGTAGCATCCGATGTAAATTCACCTGCTGGTCCTAACTTAGTAACTCTACCACCTTCAGCCGTAGTTCCATCATGTGTATGTCCTGCACTATTACTAAATGCATCTTGTATTTTATTAAACTCGTTGTTTAAATCTGCCGCCTGTATAGTTGAACCATCTACTATAGCAGATGAACTTTGTCTTGTGTATTCGTTGCCCACTGTTATCTCCTATCGTGGTTAGTATAATCAAACATTATAGAGTCCAAAGAAAAAGATGGTTGTGCATTATTAGCACTTACTTGTATTGTTGTGGTAAAACCTGAACCAACTAGAGGAAATGAAAATTGGTTTTGAAAAGGTGACTTACCAGTTAACGTAATTAAATCAGGTTGCACTGTATTTGTACTTTGTTCACTATAATCAAATAAAACATTAAAATCAAAACTAGAGGCAGCCTGTGAGTAGATAGAGCTACCATATTGAGCAGCTACATTACCATATTTAATTAAAACACTATCATCTGATTTTATATATAGGTTTGCTTTGTATAATGTTTTTCTAATTCTTGGGTCTGTAATAGATAAGTCAGGTCCTACGTATGATGCATTTATATTAGCTGTGTCAAATGTAAACCCAGACTCCATCTTATATACATAACCATCATCATTAGCAAAGTATACAACCTCATTATCTGTAATTGACTTATATTCGCTATGCGCTACGTGTACCTTAAAACCTCTAAGTTCTGCCCAAGAAAAACCATTTTCTGTTTGTGTGGCTAATAGACCTGCACTAGAAGCTGATGGTATGGTAGATTCATATGCAAATATTCTATATTGACTTTTTCCTCTAATAACTAAACTAGCAAAATTAGTAAACGTGTCTGTAAACTTTGTAACCTCTCTTTGTATATTACGAGATATTAGTGCTAAGTTAAAATCACCTATTCTTTCAGTACCGCCTAATGTACGCAAACCATCAGGTCCTAAGAATATTACATCTCCTGCTACTTCTTTTGCGGTATCTTCACCTACACAACCCATATCATCCGATACAGATTCTAAAACAAAGTTACCTGTAAAACCACCACTAACTCTTTTAATTTTACTTTTAGANAATATTATAAGTTGTTCTCTAAACTCTATAATATCTGTAATGGTATCTGTAAAGTCAATTGTACCAGCACCAGATGCTGACGTAAAGGTTAAGTCTAAAGGTGCAGAGTATAAAAGTTTTGTTCCTTTAATAAATACTACATGCGTGTTAAATATAATTACGTTATTACAACCAACAAAGTCTGTTCCTAAAGACGAAAGTTGTGAAAAAGTAGTGCCATCATATAAGAAAGGTTTACCATTACCATCTGTAATTAAAACTTTTTCTGTTCCGTTAAAATTAAATTTTGCAAATCTTACTTTACCTGAACCNCCTAATGTAATACCTGCACTACTAAAAGAACTATTATCTGTTAATTGTGTCCAACCACTACCTGCAGATTTGTATACGTGAGTTCCTCTGGATGCGAGTACATCAGACCCAAATAAAAATACTCCTCTTACTACACCNCTTCCTGCTAAAGCATTATTATCATATTTAGTATAACCTAAAACTTTTTTATATCCACCCTCTACAGATGGTTCAAAGTTTCTTAGAGTCGTTGCTGCACCTGAAGATTGAAGACCTAACTGTACAGGACTGATATTAGTTATTAATCCACCTTGAAACTGTACTGGAAAAGTTTGCCATGCGTCTGCCATTAGTTGTATCCATTTTAATTATTTTGTCAAGTAAAAATTAAGAAAGCATATTTGATGCAGAAACATTTCTATTTATTGCATATGAACGAACATAGTCATATCTATTGACTAATAAACTTCTCATACTTTTTAAACCCTCTTCAAATTTTTCTTTTGCTACCATAGAGTCTTGTGTATTACCTCTAAACAAATATGCATAAAACATAGCACCATTTACTATAACATGTGCAAATCTTTCAGGAATACTAGGAACATCATCATGTTGCTCTAAGTCTGCTGGAAAAGTAAAATATTCGTATATTAATGTATAATCTTTATTAGGNATAGGTACTAAACCATATTGCAAATCAGGTGTTCTAAATACAAAATCAGGAACTCCTGTCTTATCTGTATTATANTCTAAATGTATATATTTGTCAAGATACTCTTCATAAGATAGCTGTTTTAGTTTTTTAGTTGACACACCTAGTGTGCTACTTTCTTTTATACGAAAACTATCCATNGAAANTGTTTTAAGGTCTTGAGGAAAATCATACCTCATTACATTAGTTGATGCNATATCTTCTTGCTCTACATGATTAAATGGAAAGTTATGCTCTGTCTGATTAATGTCTCGTATGGAAGAATTAACAGCATCCTTTGCATGTGCATAAAAACCAGTTGCTGTATCAAAATTAGTTGAAGATAGTTCAACTTCATTNAATCTTCTATTTACCTGATTAACTAGTCCTAAAAAATTATATGCCATACTACTGATTCCTAATGCCTATTGTTATTCTACGTTCTGCAGATACTGCTCTATTATCTGTCATGTTACAAANTANTTGNTATCTNNTACCGTTAGTTCCTGCGGCTAAAAATATNGTNGCTTTTGTTCCATCTGTTGAAATAGTTTGAGCCGTAGTGCTTAATCCTGACACAGTTGTTCCTACATTAAATGCTGTCTTTACACCCGTAGTTAAATCATTTACAAACCAGAGNACTTGAGATATAGTTGTACCCNNNCGTANAAANCTNCTCCAATCTACTGTGTAATCTAAAGTTTCATCAGGGTCTTTATTAGGCCAATTTAGTGCCATTACCTTCCTCCGCTATCTAATCTGCACTCTTCTTCTTGCTGGATTTGCATCAAATCTTGGTGGTATTCTTACCGTTCTATTCTGTGCTATTATATTAACTGTTCTATCTAATGANTTTCNATCAAACCTTGCTGGAACTGTNACCATTCTTGCTCTATCAAANAAATCTTTTAAACCTTCATAGCTAAAAGATACTGCACCGCCTAGTATAGTAGCTACACCAGTAGCTGAAACAGTTACTAGCTTAACAACAAGAGCTTCACCACTTGTGCTACCTGCACCTGATATAGAAGCACTATTTAATAATCTTCTAGTTGATATTCCAACAACTGTTGCTGAACCGTCTACATTACTATTTGCAGGTTGTCTATGATTTACTGTTACTGATGTTGTACCTGCACCTAAACNAGAACCATCTGCATTAAACACTTTAACTGCAGAACTAGATGTTGTACCTGCGCCTGATACTGAACTNNCTAACATCTTTTAACTTATCTGCAATTGCTGATACAGTTGTTGCACCGCTTACAGATGTAATACCTTTAGCTCTTACAGTNCCTTCACTAGAAACTGTGGCAATACCATTAATAGNTGTTTCACCATCTAATAAACCTGTNCCNTCTGANCTAGATGNACCTGATGCNGATGCACTTACNTTTGCTANAAATATTCCAACAGCCGTANTAGNTTGTGTACCTGCACCACTAACACTTGATTNTNCATNNGNAAGTANTGTTCCTGTNGTGCTTACAGTTGCNGAACCTGATATAGANGCACTAGCAGTTGATGTAGTATCAGCACTAACAGACGCTGAACCTGACACACTNGCGGAAGCAACTTGTCTAACTGTTACATCTGCTGTGTTTGTAGTACCTGCACCTGAAACACTTCCAGTGCCTAAAGTGCGTATTGTACCAACACTNGATACACTTGCTGAACCTGATACACTAGCTTCTGCTTCTTGTGCTGGAATAGCTGTAGCACTTGCGCTACCCGATACAGATGCTCCACCTACAAATCTTTGTGTAGCAGTACTTGATGTTGTACCTGCNCCTGATACAGATGAACTTACTACACCTAATAATGTTNCAGTNCTTGATACTGTACCTGCACCTGAAATACTTGATACAGCNGATTGTACTCTTACGGCAGTAGAACTTACACTACCTGCACCAGATACCGATGCTTCACCTTTTGATNTTTCAGCNNCNGTTGCTNAAACTGTACCTGCACCTGATACGGATGCATCNACTANTGCNTTTACAGTAGCTACTGCAGATACTGTACCTGCACCAGATATTTGCGATTCACCCGGTCTTAGACCNGTNCCTGTNGCAGTTGACGTNCCACTNGCAGATATNGAAGCACTNACAACTAATATTGCAACCGCAGTGTTAGACTGTGTACCTGCACCTGAAACTGANGCAGAAGAATTGTGTANTCTTACAGCACTTGNNGATACTGNNCCTGCGCCTGATANACTAGCANCTGCAGGTTGTACTCTTACTCCTACTNCNCTAACNGANGCTGAACCTGATACGGATGCATCTGCTGTTAATATTCTACCTGCTTCAGCAGAAAACGGAGCAGTAGAAAAAGGAGCAATAGAGAACGTCATACTGCATCACCTA
>NZLH01000069.1 GCA_002694155.1 Pusillimonas sp.
TAAGTGTAGCGGAAAGTATTATGAATGACCAACTTGTGATTGCACCAAATAAAGTCACTTTTCCAGAGTTAGTAGATAAAAACTATCCATATCTATTTAATAATGAAGAAGAACAGTATGAAATTATAGCAAAATTANTACAAGATNANANNAGAGAGTANAAATANAAAGAAAGTAATAAGCTGTTATTGGAAACACATGCAANAAAAATAGATAANTTATTTATGAGTTTAAGACAAGAAGATGATTATGGTGATGTATTTAACAAAATAAAAAAACAAACTACNAAAGTTAAAATACAAGAATATNTAGCAAANCATAGTGTTATTGANTTNACAGAGTTTAANAATTANATATTTAGATTAGGATATGCTAGTCAATCGTTTCCAATGACCAAGATAAAAAGAATACTTAATGAACTTGGATATACATATAATATAAACATGGATAAATATTGTAGAAATGGAACAAAATAGAACACGCATAAATAAAGAACGTTTACTAAAAGCNTTAGAAAATAGCTTAGGCGTCATTACAACTGCGTTAAAGCAAACAGAGTTAAGTAGAACNAACTTTTATAAGTGGATGAAAGAGGATAAAGAGTTTGCAGAGCAAGTAAAGGAGATACAAAATATAGAAAACGATTTTATTAANTCAAAATATTATGAATGTGTTAAAGACAAAGTACCTAGTGTGGTTATACATGCCGCTAAAACGAGGTTAGGTTGGAATGAAAAAACGCATTTAGATATTACTAGCGANAATGAACCAATAAAAATAAATGTAAANATAAAAGGTATTGACTATTGATGCTAAATTTACTTATACGCAGGAACAAGCAATAGAATACTTATTTGACAAACAAACAACAGAGATACTATTTGGTGGTGCAGCAGGTGGTGGTAAGTCATGGGTTGGTTGTGCATGGATAATTATNGTATGTCTTAAATATGCAGGTACAAGANANCTAATGGGGCGTAGTAAGTTAGATGCACTNAAAAAAACTACGTTAAATACATTCTTTGAAGTTTGCCAACATTGGAATATTATAGCAGACAAACATTATAACTTTAATGCAAGTACAAATATTATAAAGTTTTANAATGGCTCGGAGATAATACTAAANGATTTGTTCTTATATCCATCAGACAGAAACTTTGATAGTTTAGGTTCNTTAGAGATAACAGGCGCGTTCATAGATGAGGCAAACCAAATAACAGAAAAGGCAAAAAATATTGTAGCAAGTAGATTAAGGTACAAGTTAGATAAGTACAATATCATACCTAANTTACTTATGACTTGCAATCCTGCTAAAAATTGGGTTTATACACAATATTATAAACCTGCAAAAGATGGTACTATAAAAAAACATAGAAGATTTATACAAAGCTTAGTAGATGACAATGAATATATAAGTAAATTCTATAAAACACAACTAGAAACACTTGACGAACTAAGTAAACAAAGGTTACTATTTGGTAATTGGGAATATGATGTGTCAGACGATAGTTTATGCAACTATGATGCAATAGTTAGANTATTTGACCAACAAGGCATAGATGGAGAAAAATATATAACCTGTGATGTAGCACGATTTGGTAACGATAAAACAATTATAATNTTATGGAAAGGGTTACATATTACAAAAGTAAGAACGTTGCTTAAAAGCGCTATAAATGATGTTGTAGAGCAAATTAAACAAATACAACAACAAGAGCAAGTTAAATTATCTAACATAATTGTAGATGAGGATGGNGTTGGTGGTGGAGTNAAAGATTATCTNAGATGTAGAGGTTTTGTAAACAATTCTAGACCNATAAAAAAAGAAAATTACCAAAATCTNAANACGCAATGNTACTANAAGTTAGCAAGTATGATAAATACAGCACANATAGGTATAAGTATGAATGATGTAAATATAAAACAAACAATGATAGANGAGTTAGAACAGATAAGAAGNAAAGACCAAGATAAGGACAATAAATTACAAATTGTACCAAAAGAAACNNTNAAAGCTATNCTTGGTCGNTCTCCNGANTATGCAGATGCTATGGCTATGAGAATGTATTATGAAATAGANACTAGCTATGGTAGATACTATATACAATAAGAAAGCAGGAACAAACNTGGNNCTTANAAAATNAATTANGNCTCCAGTCTATTCCTGCCAACAAACAAAACATTTCATTACGAAACACCGCAAATATAAAAAGATAAACTAAAAGTAACAAATTTCTATTTAAGATTATGACAATAAAGATTTTAGAAAATGAAGAAGTAAAAGAGTTTACTATAAAGTCATGGAGTGATGTAACACTAGAAAAATGGATGAGGTTATTGGAAAAAGAAGATGGCACAGAGATAGAGCAAACGCAAGAATTAATAAATATGATGGCGGATATTCCAACAAAAATACTAAACAAATTAAGTTTAGCGCATGTTGTAGATATATTTAAGAAGTGTAGCGATAGGCAAGCAAAACAATCTACTTATCTAAGAAAAATAGTAAAAATAAATAATGATGAATATGGTTTTATACCAGACTTAGAAGAAATAACGTTAGGAGAATACGCAGACTTAGAGCAATATATAAAAATAGATATAAATAAGAATTTACATAAGATTATGGCTATATTATTTAGACCAATAATTGACAAAGACAAATCTTATTATACTATTGCACCATATGATAGTGCAACAACAGGGATGAGAGCAAATAAATTTCTACAAATGAAAGCAGAGCAAGTGCAAAACGCATTGCTTTTTTTTTGGACTTTCGTAAGAGAACTATTGAGCAATTTGCCTTGGTATTCTCTAGAACAGAGCAAGATGACAATATAACAACAGGAGAAGAATTTTCTAAAAAGTGGGGTTGGTTTGGTATAATGTATAATTTAACAAAAGGAGAAATAGTAAATCTAAATAATATAACGAATCTAAGTTTATATGTTTGTCTAACATGGCTAACGTATGAAGCAGATTTAAATGAACTAAAAAGTGTAAATAATGGTAAATAATAAAACGTACAATAATCTTATAGATACACTAGAACAACTAGGAGTAAACCATTACCAAATACAACAAGTTAGTAGTGGTGATATATTTGAGATGGATTTAGAAAAAAATACGTTATATCCACTAATGCATATTGTACCACAGACTGTTGTAGCATCACAAGGACAATTTACGTTTAATTTCCAAGTTTTCATTATGGATTTAGTAGAACCAGATGAAAGTAATGAACAAGAAGTTCTAAGCGACTGCCTTAGCATTTGTACAGATATTATAGCAACGTTTAAAAGTGGAGAGAGTTTGTTTAAATATAATGCACAACATGGAGAAGAAGAAAAATATTTTGTGGATAACGATTTTACGATAGAACCATTCACAGAAAGATTTGACAACGCAGTTAGTGGATGGACATTTACTATACCAATAATAGTGGAACAAGACTTTAACAGTTGTAATATACCACAACCTACAACATCAATAGGCAAATGATAAAAATTAAGATAGGAAAATTAAGAATACAAATAATACCACCAAAGATTACTTATGAAATATGACGATACACTAGACAAGTTAGATGCTATAAGCAGAAAATTTGAAACATATAACGATTATCCAAAGGCAGCAACAAACAATGCAAAGAGGGCAATAAAATGGAAAGAGGAAAATGGAACGACTTGTGGTACAAGAGTAGGTTGGACAAGAGCAGGACAATTAGCAAGAAGAGAAAATATAAGTAGAGATACAATAGCAAGAATGGCTAGTTTTAAAAGACATCAACAACACAAAGATGTACCATATTCGGAAGGATGTGGTGGTTTGATGTGGGATGCTTGGGGTGGAACTAGTGGAGTAGAATGGGCAATAAGAAAATTAAAACAAATAGATAAAAAATAATGGCAAATTTAACAGTAACAATCACAGAAAATGTAATTTTAAATGGTTCGGTAAGAGGTTCTACCAACCAACTTACAATAACAGGCATAGAACATACATTAGAAAGAGTAGTAACGATTCCTGCTAACTCTGATGGTACAGTAGTATTAACGAAAGATACTATTGCAAGTCAAGATGGCGCAGTAGATATACAGGATACAAAATATATAAGAATAACTAACCTAGATAGTACCAATAATGTAAATCTATCTTTACAAATTGATGCAAATAATAATGATAGCGACGCAGAAAGAAGTGCTACTATATCATTACCTGCAGGTCAATCTTTTATGATGGGTACGCCACATGACGCTATAGCAGTAAATGATTCTACTGCAAGCATAGAAACTACTATGAAAGACTTAGAAAGTATTATAGTAGATAGTGCAGACCAGAATGTAACAGTAGAAATATTTGTAGCAGGTGCGTAACGTAAGAAATTACTTAAAGTCGTTTGGTAAAAAGGTTGTTAGCCAAGCAAAAAACACACTTAAACAGAGTGATAAGAATGTTAGTGGAACTTTGCTAAACTCTATAAACTATGAGGTAAAAGAAAATGCAGGAGAATTTATTATAGAGTTTAAGATGTCGGATTATGGACAATTTGTAGAAAAAGGAGTTAGTGGAACAAAACAAAGAAGATACTACATAGACTACAAAAACCAAAAACGTAGTACACCTTACCAATATACAAACAAAATGCCACCAACAAGAGTTTTTGACAAGTGGATAGTAAAAAGAGGATTAGCACCTAGAGATGAAAAAGGAAGATTTATAACAAGACAAAGTTTAAAATTTTTGATAGCAAGAAAAATATATTTTAGAGGGATACAAGGTTTAAGTTTTTATAGTAAACCACTAAATAGGTTTATAAGAGACTTTCCTAAAGAATTTGCCATTGCCTTTAATAAAGACTTTGTAGGACAATTTAAGACATAAAGATGAATATAAGACAAAAACCATTATTTAGTGTTATACCTGTTTACCAACCAATTATATTTGTAGTAGAGGATGACCAATTAACAGCTACAAAATTTAATGTAAAGTTTATAGCAAAAGTAAGAGTAGCAAAGACAAATGTAGCGCAACAACAACATGTGGTTACATTAAAAGTAAGTCCTAATGGACGAGGAAAAGGCATATTTGATTTTAGTAAAGTATTACAAAGTTATGTTACGAGTGATAATTTAGGTGGAAAAGTAAGTGACGCACATAACAAATTTTCTACTTTTAAAAGCAATCCATTTAACGATTTAGAACATCCTATACATGTTATAGACCAATTTGCAACAAACCAAAACACGGTCAGATTATTACAAATAGAGTTTGGTATACAATACTCAAATGCAGAAAATGATGCACCACAAATAGATGATAGCGTAGTAAAACAGTCAGATGAATTTATTATCTATAATGGTACTCTACAAGAGGATGATGTATTACAAACAATAAATGATGATTTTGGATATAATCTAGATATATTTAACTATATAGCTAATGATGATAATGCTAAATTTTTAACAGATTGTCCAACTACATTAGAAATAGGATTAAACGATTATCATACAGTTGCATTCTTTAATAATTTAGAAGGCGATTTTAATACTGCAGGCTCAGGCGCAAGCAATACACATGTTAGAAGAATACAGATAAACTTTTATGATGGATTGGATGGAACAGGCTCCATAGTTCATACAAAAAATATAGTAAATCTACCTACATTTGGTGGTATTGGAGTTAGCCATCAAAATAGTAATAGTAAATTAGTTTTTAGTGGTGTTGGTACTGCAAATATAAAGCAACATTTCACAACGACATCTACTTTTAAAAGTTATAAAATACAAGCGCAAGATGATAATGATGACCCTATTACACAATCATATACATTTAACATTGTAGAAAATGATTGTAAAGGATTTGAGAAGCTAAGATTAACATGGTTAAATAGACATGGTGCTTGGGATTATTTTAACTTTACTAAGAAAAATATAAGAACAGTAAATACGACAAGAAAAAATTTCCAACAACTAAAAGGTACTTGGAATGAGGATAATTTTAAATTAAGAGGATATAAAGGTGGTACTAAAACATTTAGAACAAACTCCAAAGAAACTATATCTCTAAATACAGATTTTATCACAGAAGAAACAGCAATATGGCTAGAGCAATTATTCACAAGTCCAGAAGTATATATACTTAGTGAGCATGAAACATTAGATACTGGTGGAATTGGTAGAAAATATGTTACGCCTGTGGTAATAAAATCACAAACATATACAAGGCAAACAAAAGCAAACGATAAACTAATACAATATAGTTTAGAAATAGAAATGAGCAAAAATAAAGTCATACAACATGCCTAATACTCAACTTATACTATTTCCACAAACACATGATGGCACATTTAGTTCAACAGCAATAAGTCATATTAGTCAGTATGTAGCTAACCATTCTTTTACCAACGCTATATTTTCTCCTGTTTTGTCAGCAAGCGTTACGCAATCATATTTAGATTTATATGCAACACTCCATACTGTAAATGGTTTTAGCGCAGTACCATTATTAGCAGGAAATTGGACTGCATTGCATACTAATACTTTATCTGCACCTACACAGACAGGTGGACAAATTACATTAAACACAGGTTTTTCTTTACAGCAAATGTCTATGATTGCTCAAAAAATACCTAATTTAACTGCAGGTCATGACTATGAGTTAAATTTAGATATAGCAAGCGTTCCGACAGGAACATTTCTAATTGAAGTTATTACAGCAGACCCTAGTGTAAATACTGCTTATTTTCAAACATTTGTAAACAATACTATCCAAAGTGCAGGCACATATTCTTTACTAATTACTGCATTTACTAATGAATTAGATTTAATTATAAATGTTTTTGGAACTACTCCAAGTACACTTGTACTTAATAAAGTAGAAATTAAAGAGGCATTAGGTTTTAGTGCTGTTACTTTTGAAGATTTAGAAGATGGACAGGTAATATGTGATTTATATGATGATGAGGATATACCTGTTACATTAAGTATGGATGAATTTAAAAACACCATTGAACAAACTAAGAGTTATAGTAAAGACTTTATGTTACCTGGAACAAAAAGAAACAATAGGATTTTTAACGAAATATTTGATATAACGAGGAGTTCTCAAGATGATACTTTTACCTTTAATTCTACTATTTTTAATCCATATGTAAAGACAAAAGCAGTCTTAAAAAATGATGGTTATACTATATTTGATGGTTTTTTACAGCTAAATGATGTAGTGGAAAAAGATGATGAGGTAATGTATAATGTAAATTTATATTCCAATACATTATCTCTTAAAGATAGATTAGCTAACAATACAATAGCAGATTTAGATTTTACAGAGTTAGACCATGATTATAATAAAGATAATATTGTTGCATCATGGACAGGAACATTACCATTAACAAATCCCTTACCATCTGGTTCTTTTGCAGGTACAGTTGGTGCATCACGAACAGATGTACTTAAATATCCTTTCTGTGATTGGACAGGTTCTCTATTTGCAAATAATAATGAGTTACAATTACAAAATTTGGAACAAGCTTATAGACCATGGCTTAAAGTTAGATATATAGTAGATAAAATATTTGCTTTGACAGATTTTACTTTTAGTAGTAATTTCTTTGATGATGCTGATTTTAAGAAGTTATATATGGACTTTAATTGGGGTGAGGGTGTATTTAGTATTGACACAGCAGGTCGAGATATTGTAAGACTTGAAGGTACAGAAAGTTTCATTGGCACTTCATTCCAAGCATATAATTTTGACACGCAACTCTCTCCATCTTTAACTTATTTTAATTTAGCAAATAATAGATTCGTAAATACAGTAAATAACTTAAATGTAAATGTAAGTTATACATTAAGCGTTAGAAATACAAGCGTATTTAGGACAAAAATTACATTTAGACTAGTACAATTTGATTCTAATGGAGTTAAGAAAGCAGTAATAAATAAAAAGGTAAGAGATTTACTTGGATTAACAACCAAAACTTTTAGAGGCTCTGCAAATATAATAATGGACGTAGGAGATTTCTTACAATTTCAAGTAAAAACTGATGATGCAGGTAGAATTAGAGAAGAAAAATTTATTCATGATGGTGCAATATTTAGGCATAGTTCAACAGGTACAACTTTACAAAATTACTTAATAAAGAAAAGAGGCTCAACTAAGTTGTTTGATATCTTAAATGACCTAAGAAAAATGTTTAATCTCGTATTTATAGAAGATAAAGAGGATAAAAATAATATAATTATAGAACCATATGATAAAGTATTTAAAGATACAGCAGACACAACTACTATAAGCGTAAATAATTTAGATTGGACAGAAAAGTTAGATACTAGAGAATATAAACTAAAACCATTAGAAAATCTAGATTTAACAACCACATTTTCTTACAAAAGAGATGATAGTGACCATCCACTAAAAATATATGAAAATTTTACATCATATTATTATGGTAGTAGTGTACGAACATATAGTGATTATAACAGATTAGAAAATAAAAAAGAAATAAAATTAGATGTATTCGCTCCAACTGTGATGAAGCCTGTTTTAGATGTAGTGGATGAAGAATTTACCATACCTGCTATATTTTCTAAGAAAGACGAAGAAGAATTTAGTGACTTTAGCAATGAAGCAAGAATATTATATGATGTAGGTGTTAAAACTTTACCAACAACTACATATAGTTGTCCACCACAAAATAACTCTTCTCAATTTAATCAACAAAATACATATTTATCATTTAGTCATACAGAAGAAGTACCTGCTACAATAGATACTAATGATTACAATTTTGAAAGTAAGGCGCTTTTTCCAAGTATGGGGCAAATTTGTGTAAATAACTTATTTAACACTTATTGGTCTAACTATATAGATGAACTATACCATCCAGATACAAGAATTGTTACTGTAAAATTAAACCTAAATCCAAGTGACATACAAAATTTTAATTTTTTTGATAAAGTATTTATTAAGAACAGAAATTTCAGAGTAAATAGAATAGAATATAAAGAAGATGAATTAGCTACAGTAGAATTAATTTTATTACCATAATGGACTTCAAAAGAGGATATAAAATAAAACCAAAAGTAATAGAGCAAACAGGAGAAGTTACATTCACAGATGGAACAAATGATGTTTTTGCAAATGAGATTACTTGTAGAGCATATGGATATGAATTTGATAAGAATTTAGGAGTTTGTTATGCGTTTAGGTTTCCTAGAGATAGAGAACAACAAACAAAGCATGAAACTTTATCTATAAAAGGTGCAAATAATGAAGCACAAAGTGGAACAGAAAATAGTATAATAACAGGAACAAAAAATAAAACTTTAGGCGATAATCAAAACTCATTAATAATTGGCTCTAACAATGTTATACAAAATGGACTAAATGATTGTTTTGTAACAGGTAGTTTTGGTACAGCAACAAATAGAGGAGAGTTTGTAATTGGTGGTGGTACACATTTAGAAACTGCTGACACTTTGGATGAAAGACTTGCTACTTTCCAAACAAGTTTTATTCTTATGAGTACAATAACAGCAGGAGCACAATCGCATAGTGCAATAGTCCAAAAAACAGGAGATATAGATGCAACTGATATTAATTTAGATGTAAGTCATTATATACAAAAGATAAATGGTTCAATCCAAATATTTGAGATTGATGTTATAAGTTTATGTATAGGTGGAACAAGTGGTACAGTAGGTACTTTTGACCAGTGGAAAATAGAGGGCGCACAAAAAACAGGAACAGATAGTGCAACAGATAGTCTAACACAAACGACTACTTATAAGATAAATAACACAGATATAACCAATCCTGTTATTGCTGATAGTCCATCTGCAGGTGGATTAACTGTTCAATGTGAGGGATTAGCAAATATAAATTTAGAATGGTATATAAATGTAAAAATGATAACGTGTAAAACAGCAATAGATTTTTAAGATATGAGTGAAACAATAGGAGTATATAAAATAGAAAGTAAAGGCATAAAAAGTGCCACTAAGGAAACAAAAGACTTAAAAAAAGAGGTAAAAGAAGTAAATAATGAAGCAAAAGATACTCTAGGTAATTTTAGAATGTTTGGAGTTAGCTTAAATGATATAGGAGCAGGATTTACTAAGATGAAAGGTATAGCTAAAGCATCATTTGCTACTATAAGAGCAGGTTTAATTAGTACAGGTATTGGTGCCTTTGTNGTAGCNATAGGTTCATTAGCAGGNTTCTTTACCAATACNAAAAGAGGAGCAGACCAATTTAACGTNGCTTTAACAGGTATAAGAGCCACTTTTGATGTGTTAAGAGATAGANTTAGTTCNTTTGGNGANGGATTAACATTNATTTTTAGNGGAGAATTTANANANGGTGCTGATTTACTNAAAAACTCATTTANNGGNNTNGTGGATGAGATAAAAAATGAAAGTCAAGCNATGATGGACTTAAAAGTAAGAACAAACGAGNTAAGAGATGCAGAAAATGATTTTATGATACANAAAGCAGAAACTCGTAANCANATAGAACAAGCAAGACTANTAGCAGANGATGANAGTTTATCTGCNGCAGANAGACTNAAAAACCTNANATTAGCACTNGACNTAGAAGAACAAACNACCAAAAGAGAGTTGGAGTTAGCAAGAGAAAGAATGAANATAAAAGAAGAAGAAATGAAACTTAGCGAAAATAGTGCAGAAGATGAAAGAGAGTTAGCGCAATTAAAGACANNAGTAATAAATGCAGAAACTAACTCTGCTAGATTGCGTAGGCGAGTTATNACAGANGTAAATGCGTTACAAAATGAAATAAANACAGAGGANCAAAATAGGTTAAAAGNNCANATGGCGTTACAACAGGAACTTATAGATTTAGAACAACAAAGATTAGACAAATTAACCACAGATGCAACCACTATACTTGACAAATACTATAATTCACAATTGGATGCAGAACANCAACAAATAAATGCAGTATATGATAAGTATTTTGCAATAATAGAAGGACAAAANCAATTAGGAATAGATACAGCAGAANTAACAGAGGCACANGAGAGCGAGATACAAGCAATTAGAGATAGATTCCAAGCACAAAGAGATAAACAAAGAGANGCAGANACAGATGCAGAGAAAANAGCAACACANGCAAAAAATGATGCAATTATNGGTGGTTTATCATCATTAGCATCAGCTNCATCNTCACTNGCAGGAGATAACAAAGCATTAGCAGTTGCATCAGCNACGATNGATACNTACGCAGGNGCTACAAAGGCATTTGCACANGGTGGNNTNGCAGGTTTTCTNACAAGCGCAGCAGTTATAGTNGCAGGATTAGCCAATGTAAGAAAAATATTATCTACNAAANTNAAAGGNNNNGGTGGTGGTGGCGGTGGTGGTAATGCACCAACNCCAACTAACACACCTGCACCAAGATTAGTTAGTGGAAATTTTGAGTTAGGTGGAACNACAGATATAGAACCACAAAGAGCNTATGTNGTTAGTGATGATATTACNAATAACCAAAATAAATTAGCAAATATTAGACGTAGAGCAACNATATAAATAAAAAACNATGAAAAAGAAATATACCAAAATAACAGAATTAGTAATTAGCGAAGAAAATGAAGAATTATCAATAGATGCTATAAGTTTAGTAACAAGTCCTGCAATAGAAGTGGACTTTATATTCTTTGGNAAAGAAAAGAATAATTTAACNTTTGCTAANACAGATGATGATAAACAGATACTCATTAGTCCTGCACTNATACCAAATAAACANATACTACGATACAATCCAAATACAGATAGCGACTATTATGTATACTTTAGTAAGGAAACTGTTAGGAAAGCGTCTGAATTGTATCTTAAATATAATAATCATCATAAAGCNACATANCAACACGAAGATAGAGTAGCAGGTGTNCTNACAGTNGANAGTTGGATAAAAGAGGGCGANATGGACAAATCTAAACTATATGGTTTTGACTTACCAGATGGAACATGGTTTGTGAAAATGAAAATAGAAAATAAAGAGTTATGGAGTAGGATAAAGAGTGGCGAGTTAAAAGGNTTAAGCATAGAGGGATACTTCGTTGATAAAATGGAAAAAATGTCTAAACCTGTTATAAACAAAAAAGATATTCTTGTTGCTTTACGAGATATTATAGAGGAAAGCGAAAAAGATAGTATGAAAATGAAACAAAAAAAGAAAGATTCTATTTAAAATAAAAAAAATACCATGGATATTAAAAAACAAATAAGAGTAGCACTAGGTTTAGAGGAAGAAGTAGAAACTCTAAACTTAGCTATGCAAGCAAAACTTGTGGATGGTACAATAGTTGTATCTGAAGCAGAGGAATTAGAAGCAGGTATATCTATAATGATACTTGCAGAAGATGGAACTACAATGCCTTTACCTGTAGGAAACTATGAAACAGAAGATGGAGTTTCTTTTACAGTAGAAGAAGAAGGTATCGTAGCAGAAGTTGGAGAAAAAGANGAAGATGAGTTAGGAGACNANGANGAAGAAGAAGATGAAATGGGNTATAAAGACAAAGAAGAAATGTCAGAAAATGTAGAATTTGACAAAGAGGGTCTTATNAACGAAATAGGNGCAGTNATTAAGGAGTTATTAGCAGAAGTAAAGTCAGATTTAGACAGACTAGATGCAGAACTTAAAGAAATGAAAGGAGAAAATACTGACCTAAAAGAAATGACAGAGCAATTAGAAACAGAAAAAGCAGAATTGCAAAGTCAAATNACTGANTTAAGTAAAGAACCTGCTACAANACCTGTAGNAGTTTCTAAATTTANNGANACTANAAGTACCTAAAGGAAAACCTTACAATGCTATGAGTAGCAAAGAAAGATTTTTCTNTAACNTAAATAAATAATAANTAAAAATAATAANAAAATGNGTTTTAATACATCACCGATTACTTCTAANTATAGTGGNGAACATGCNGGTCAGTATATTGGNGCAGCNTTACGTTCTGCNAAGTCNTTAGAAAATTTAACAATTCTTGAGAATATAAAATNNAANAGAAATATAACNAATGTAAGNACANCATCNATGATTGCAGATGCTACNTGTGATTTNANNGATGCAGGAACTTTAACNTTANCAGAGAAAGTNCTAAATCCAAAAGAATTACAAATTAATGTAGATTTATGTAAAAANGATTTACTNNCAGATTGGCAAGCAGCNCAAATGNCGGCAGGTGCNCATAACAGAGATATGTCTGACGACTTNGCAGCGTTNGTAGTTTCNTANNTATCAGCTACAATAGCAGACCACGTNGAAGCTAATATNTGGCATGGTAATGATGCTAATGCAGGTGGCTTTACTGGATATTTACATGATACTGTAGGTTTACTTATAGGAAGTGTAGATGNNACAGTTNNACAGGCAGACAAAGCANCAGGAGCATTTAGNTCAACAAATATCGTTACTAATTTAACTACTTTAGTAAATGCAATACCTNCTGCTGTATACTCAAAAGAAGATTTATATATCTACATGAGTACGACTGCTTATAGATTTTACCTAGAGAACCAAGCAAATGCAGGATTCCAACAATTATACAACATGAATGACGCTTTCGTTCCTATGTATAATGGTGTTAAGATTGCAGTTTGTCCAGGTATGCAAGCAGACAGAATGGTAGCAGCACAGAAGTCTAATTTATTCTTTGGAACAGATTTAGTATCTGACCACACAGAAATTAGAATGTTAGATATGTCTGACTTAGATGGTTCTGANAANATCAGAGTGGTTGCTAAGTTTACAGCAGGAGTGCAAGTGGCACAAGGAGCAGACGTTGTTCTTTTAGACTAATAATTAATGCAAAAGGATGGGGGTTTTATACCCTCATCTAATTGCCTAAAACTATATAATATGGCATGTGATTTAACAAAAGGACGTGGTTTAGACTGTAGAGATGCTGTCGGTGGAATAAAAGCAGTTTATTTTATTGAGTACGATAAAGCAACATTAACAAGTGCTGGTGGTTTTATTAGCGATNTAGANTTAACTGCATCATTNAGAAAGTACAANTTAAAAAGAGGAACAGGTAGTTTCACAGAAACAATAAATCCTAGTTCTGAGAATGGTACAGTTTTCTATACTCCATCTATAAATATCAAATTGCACAATNTGACTGCTGATGATAGAAACGAAATAAAATTATTAGCACAAAANAGATTAATAATATTTGTAGAAACAAACAGCACAAAACCAACNGGNNTTACTAGNATNTGGTGTTGTGGCGAACATAATGGTATGGAGTTATCTGCAGGAACTAGTGCTAGTGGAGTGGCGCTAGGAGATATGAATGGTTATGATTTGACTTTTGANGGTCAAGAGCCAGAGCCATGCAAAGAAGTTGCAGGTTATACTGATGCACCATTTGACAATACTGCATTTACTGTAACAGTTGATGCAGACTAAACTATGTTTTCATGATAAAGGAGAGGGCTATATGCCCTCTTTTTTTTTATTAGTCAAAATAAATNAACTAATTTTCTATTTAAGTATATGCAACACATAACTTATGGACAGAATGGCGTTTTTTATTTCTCAACAGAGGATAAGAGAATAGATACATCTGTACCAAGTTCACAAATACGTTTTTTAGCTAAATTTACNAANGATTTATCTGGTNCTGTAAAATATGCATATGGACAAAANCAAACANTAAATGATAGATTTACAAAGTTAGAATTTGANCATAACACANCAGAGAGNATNNNATNTAGGTNGNNTAAATTTNAAACCTTATGGTTTTTGGAANTACGAACTNTATGAAGTNAGTTTTAATGGTACAGTNCCAACCTTAGACGTGNANTAANTGCNCCTATNAACGAAACTGATACTGCNAACNATACAAGTGGAACACATGGAACGATAAAAGGTTTAGTGGAGCAAGGTAAATTACTTGTNAGCGAAACATCTGGAAGNGANCAAGTAAGATATACACAATATGAAGAATCAACTAGTACTAATTATATACATATAAATTAATGTCAACATCAGATACAAATAATAACTTACTAAGAGANATGCTTGGTAAAGGTTCTGCAGAAGTTTTCACAACTNCNGCACAAACAGGTAAAGATTTCTATTTAATTCATTTTCCTGTACAAAGTACAATNNNNAGCTTAACCGTAGCTAATTTTACAAATGCAAATAACTTANTAGATTTAGTCTTACCTGCAGGAACAATNCTACAAGGAAGATTTACTGCAATACAATTAGAAAGTGGTTGTGGTATAGGTTATACAGANCTAGATGGCTTAACAGGACAATAATGTTAGCAAGAAACCATTCTTTTAACTCTAATATCGTTACAGAATATAAACCAAGTAANTCGGTAANTTTTGATGGCGACGATGCTTATATAGATACTAACCAAACTTTTAGNCATACAGTTCACAGTATATTTGGTTGGGTTAAAGTTGTAGATGATAGCGATAGCAAAACAATAATAGATATAAGAGATACAAATGGAGATGGAATATTAGTGTTTTGTATAGGAAATGAAAAAATGCGTTATGTCTTAAATAGTACAATNACAGAAACTACANCTGCAGTATCTACTGGCACATGGTTNCATTTTGCTTGTACTTATGATGGCTCTACTGCTAAAATATATATAAACGCATCNNTAGTNAAGTCGGCATCTGTNAGTGAGACTATATCAACAACGNNNAATGCAAGGATTGGCTCTAGGTCTTTTACTTCTCCTCATAATTTTTTCCANGGTAAAATNTTACAACTTACAGGAGTTTCTAGAGCATTATCATTAGACGAGGTNNNAGCAATATATAATGCAGGAAAACCTATAAATCCAATGCATGGAAATAGAAGTATAAATGATAATATCTATAATCCATCNAANATAGAATTTTGTTACTTATTTGGAGATGGTAATTTTGACAAATTTTTCCAAGATATAGGCTCAACGAGCGTTGGTTTAACTAGAGGAATAATTCTAAATATGAAAAAACCACTTTTAGGAAATAATCTAGTAGTAAATGGTGATTTTAGCATACCAGCTGGAGAAGAAGGCGCAGGTTGGAGCACAGGCTCTGGTTGGACTATAGATGCTCCTAACAATAGAGCAGTAAGAGATGCAGAGCAAACAGGAAATACTCAAATTCATCAAACAATAGCAGTAGAACAATACGCAATTTATGAAATTGCATATACAAGAGAATATCTGAGTGGAACAGGACAAACTAATATATTTAGTGATGTAGTTGATGATGGTACGAATACTACCACAGGTAGATACAATAACACAGAAACAAATAAATTAGTAACAATTAAATCATATATGCAACCACAATATACAGGCGACTTTCTTTTACAAGTGTATGGAATAGGTACATTTAGTGGAATAATTACTAATGTTACTTTAAGAAAAGTTTTAGGTGGTGCAGGTATAATGACTAATATGATAAAAACAGATTTAACAGACGATACACCATGATGAAATACGCAATATGTAATATAGAATTATTAGATGAGGTTACTACCGATGGGGAGCCTATTTTTGATTTTTCACAAGTAATACAAGAGGGTAAATCAACTTTAAGATTATCTAATGATGGTCAATATTTTTTAGTAAAATGGATTGGACCTACACCTATATTCTTAAATGATGTAGATACTTATACACATGCAGAAATTAAAGTTGCATTAAATAACGACAATTGGAAATTAGAAATATGAAAGATAATCTTATAAATATAAATCTAGAAACATCTACTGCTCCTATAATACAGGAAATTAGAGGTAAAGATTATATAGAGTATGGTACAGATGAATATAGAAATTTATATCCACAATTTCTTATAGATTTATATTATAATAGTTCTACACATGCGGCAATCATAAATGCTACAAGCGAAATGATAGCAGGTCAAGAAATAGTTGCAGAAGAAACAGATAACTTAGAAGCATATGTTAAGCTACAAAAATTTATAGCAAACGCAAATAGTAATGAAACATTACATGAGGTTATAAAAAAATGCGCCTTTGACTTTAAACTTCAAGGTGGTTTTGCATTAAATATTATATGGAGTAAAGACAGAACAGAAATAAGCGAGATATATCATATACCTGTAGAAAGACTTAGAGTAGGATTACCAAACGAAATGGGCAGAGTGGATAAATATTATATAAGCGCAGATTGGAAAAATACAAGAAAAAATAAACCACAGGAAATACCTGCATTTAGTATGAACGATAGGACAAGTCCTAGTCAGATATTATATACTGGTCTATATAGTCCAAATATGGAAATGTATTATACTCCTGACTACAGTTCTTGTTGTAATTGGGCACTTATTGACCAAAAAGTCAGCGAGTTTCATCTTAACAATATACAAAATGGTTTTTCTGGTAGTTATTTTATAAATTTTAACAATGGAATACCTACACAAGAGGAACGTTTACAAATAGAAAGAAGTATAGAAAAGAAATTTACAGGAGAAAAAGCAAGTGGACGTTTTGTTTTATCTTTCTCTGACAGCAAAGATAGAGCGGCAGAGATAACTCCAATAAGTATGAGTAACGCAGATAAGCAGTATGTTGCTTTACAAGAATTACTTACACAAAATATAATGATTGGACATAGAGTTACAAGTCCAATGTTATTAGGAGTAAAAACAGAAGGACAACTTGGTGGTCGTGATGAACTTATGCAAGCTTTTGAGATATACCAATCTACTGTAGTAAAACCATACCAAGAACATATACTTAAAATAATTACAAAAATACTAACAGTCAATAACATTAATCTACCTGTGTCTATAAAACAAGTACAACCAATTGCAAGTGTCTTTGGTGTAGATGATATGAAAGAAGTAATGACACAAGACGAAATTAGAGAAATGATTGGACTTGCACCATTACAGGACAACGAGGTTGTAGCAGAAGAAAAAGAATTAGAAAAAGTAGCAAATATAGATGGAATGCCTGTCTATGATAGTAAAGAAGAAGCTATTGCAAAAGCAGAAGAGTTAGGTTGTAGTGGATACCATGAACACGAATATAATGGTAAAACAGTATATATGCCATGCGCTAACCATGACCAAATTACCAATTTAAGTAAAGATTGTAATTGTGAAAAAAATTTAGATACTTGTGATGAAAATTGTGCTACAAAACTAAGCAAAAATTGTGGTTGTGAAAAAAACTTAGAAGAATGTGATGATACTTGTACGCATAAAACAGAATTAGAAGCGTTCTTAGCAGAGTTTGGAGAAGAAATGGATGATTCGTGGGAAATTATAAATGAAGAGGATACAGGCGACGAAATGGAAGATTTTGATTTTGAGAATGAACTTAACGCAAACCATATCCAATTAGCAAGTACAGGTAGCGCATATCCAAATAGAAAAAGTGGACAAGACCAAACTACAAACCAAGAGAAATATAAAGACCACATTTATAGAGTAAGATATAGATATGCAGGTAAAAAATCTGGTGAAAGAGAGTTTTGTAGAAAAATGTTAGCAGCTAATAAAATATATAGAAAAGAAGATATTCTAGAAATGGGAAAAAGAGCAGTAAATCCGGGATGGGGAAGAGGTGGCTCTGACAAATATTCAATTTGGAAATACAAAGGAGGAGCCAATTGCTACCATAAATGGTTTAGGATTATACTTGTACAAAAAGGAAATAGACCAAAAAATAGTGATGAAGTTATTACATCAACAGAAGCAAAAAGTAGAGGAGTTAAATTACCTAGAAATGCACAAGAAGTATCTGTTGCTCCAATAGATATGCCTAACCAAGGATTTGTAAATAAAAGATAAGCAAGATGAGTTACGTTTTATTCATATCAGAAAATAAGTTAAAAGATTCTACTGCAATTACAGGAAACGTGGATGTAGAGTTTTTATTACCATATCTAAAAGTTGCACAGAAAAAACATATTGAACGCGTTTTAGGAACTGACCTATTTGAGAAATTACAAAGCGATATATCAAGCACATCATTATCAGGTAATTACCAAACACTTGTAGAGGATTATATACAAGACACATTGGTGCATTGGAGTTTCTTTGAGTGCATTCCATTTCTTAGATATAAGATAATGAACAACAACATAGTCCAAAAGAACGCAGAAAACAGTACACCATTATCTAGAGATGAGGCTCTTGACTTAAGAGAAGAAGTTAGAAACACAGCAGAGTTTTATACAGAAAGACTAATTGACTATCTAAGACATAACAATAATTTATTTCCTGAATATTCTACCTCTAGTGGCGCAGATGTACAACCTGATAAAACTGCATTCTATAGTGGAATAAATTTAGAAAAAATGGATGAAAGACCAGGTAAAATAACATTAGATGATTTCCTAACTGCAGATATAAGTAGATGAGGAAAGTAGGATATAAACCAAAACCAAAAAATGAAAAGGCGCTAAAATGCTATTTAAAAAATGAACGAGATAAAAGACACAGTACAAGTAGGATTAGCAAACGTTAGTGCGATAGGATTAAGTATGGCACAAGTCAATGAGATACTTACATTCGTATCTCTTGTCTTAGCTATAACATTCACAATATATAAATTCTTAAAATATAATTAATGTATCTAAAATATTTTAAATTTTCTGAGTTTGATAGTCCAGATAAACCAGAAAGTGGAAAGGATATGGATGGAACTTTTATACAGTTGTTAGATAAAGCTAGAGGTATAGCAAATATACCATTTCGTATAACAAGTGGATATAGAACAGAAGAATGGAACAAAAAAGTTGGTGGCAGAGTTGGTAGTTCTCATCTAAAAGGTTTAGCGGCAGATATATTTTATACAAACAATAGAGAAAGATTTCTTATTATGAGCGCTTTGTTAGAAGTAGGATTTACTAGGATAGGATTAGGAAGAAATTTTATTCATTGTGATTTAGACTTTGACAAAGATTTAGGAGTAATATGGACATACGATTATTAACTAAAATAAATAAAAATGAAAGAATATTTAATTTTAACAATACTAAAATCTAAAAAAGTTTGGTTTACCATAGCGGCAATAGTAATTCCTGCAGTCGCAAGAGCGTTAGGAGTTTCTGAAGATGCAGTAAGCGAGATATTTTGGGCTTTAGTTACTTTGACAGGCGCACAGGGTGTAGCAGATTTAGGCAAAGGTGCTATCCAATAGATATCGTTTAAAAAAACAGGAAATTAAAGCACTAAAATATGTACGTTCAAATAGCAGAAATGTTCTATGTATCGGTGATTTGCATGAACCATTCTGTTTAGACAAATACTTAGATTTTTGTATTGAGCAAAAAGAAAGGTTTTTTATTACAGATGTTATTTTTATAGGAGATATTATAGACAACCACTATAGTAGTTATCATGAAACAGATGCAGATGGTTTAGGTGGTGCAGATGAGTTAGAGTTAGCAATATCTAGGATAAGTCGTTGGTACAAAGCATTTCCAAATGCTACAGTTATACTTGGCAATCATGATAGAATGTGTATGCGTAAGGCACAAACAAGTTCTATACCTAGCAAGTGGATAAGAACATATAAAGAGGTTCTCGAGGTGCCTAAATGGAACTTCGTGGAACGCCTAGAACTAGATGGTGTACAGTATATACATGGCGAGGGTGGAACTGCTCGTACTAAATGTCGTGCAGATATGATGAATACAGTACAAGGTCATCTACATACACAAGCGTATTGTGAACACTATGTAGGCAAAAGATTTAGAGTTTTTGGTATGCAAGTTGGATGTGGTATAGACCACGATAGTTATGCAATGGCTTATGCTAAGTATGGTAAAAAACCTGCTATAGGTGTTGGCGTTATACTTAACAATGGTCAAATACCAATTAATTTACTAATGCCTCTGTGATAATATTTTCGTTTTTGTTAGCAATATGCTGTTTGGCACCAATATAATAGTTCCAATAAGCATCTAAACTGCAGTCTGTTTTGTACTCATCTGGCATACATTGTGGTGGTTGTATAAATTTTCCACTAGGAATACCAACAGGAATATCTGCAAGTGCTTTTCTGCATTTTTTATAAGTTGTATGTATTTTGCCATATCTTGAGTAATACTCTATATTAATAGATACGAAATAATCATATAACCATTTGTAAGTTTTTGCATTATGCCTAGCCCATTTTGTACTAGGATGATTGACATAAGCAGGTTTGTAAGGTATATATGATTTGTCATAGTTGTGTTTATCTGCGTAATGATGATGTGCAGTACAAAGCATCTGTGCAGTTTCTAATATCATTTTGACCACGTGTTTGTTGTATAAGAATGATGGTGCAATGATAGGATTTTTGTGTAAATAAAATATATTCATAATGTAATGTTTTGTAATTATTGGACAAATATACAAGTAATACTATTATGAAAAAAATGTACTTTGTATTTACTTGCTAACAAGATATCTGTTAATAAATACTAAACAGAAAGTTGTTTATAGTTGCAGGATATATGGAATATGTTTATATTTGTACAATAATTAACAAACAAATAACAAAAAAACGAAACAAATGGACAAATTAAGAATATTAGATTCCGACTTTCAATGTAAAACACATGATAACGGATTAAGACAACCAGAAAAAGTATGGATAACATTTTTACACGCAGGTTGGCAAAAACATTGGCTACCTCTTACAGATTGGAACGATAACGATATATTTTGGAGTACAGATAATGTAAAAATAGCTAAACAAATAGCTCACGAAAAATTTGGAGGTGCGAGTTTTGGACTATCACCTTGTAGTCAAAAAGAAATAGGCAACGCTTGTATAAGTAATCTATAAAAAAATAAAAATATAAAGACGTAGTGGTAAGCAAGTTGTAGTTCTAGAATATAACTTGGGGGTTGAGACCCTGAAAATGTCGCATCGGTGGTGAGGATTTGCAAGTCCAATATAAAGTAGAGAAAAACTACTTCCACCAGCGACCCCTACCATCATAAAATTGTTAGTAAGTACTTAACAGATAGTTGTAAATAGTTGTCCTCATTAATCATTTTTTGTATATTTATACTATAATTAACAAATAAAACAAAAACAATGAACAAAATACAAAAATACAAAATGGATAAACATACATTTAATTTATATGTTTCTCAAGGTATATTTTCTGAACTTTCTAAACCTACTTGGGGTAAAAATCGTAGTGCAATCATTACTGCTAAAGCTCGTGCAAGGAGAAAAAATACATTTTTCCCTGCTGAAATTGAAGTTCTTGGATATTATCCACAACCTATTTATTAATAAAAAAAAAAAAATTATGAAAAAAACAAAACTTAACATCGGAGATAAAGTAGAATATACAAAAACATACATGTTTGGCAAACAGGATATTGTTACTGCCAAAGTTGTAATGAAAAAAGGTAATAAAATTTTACTTGATAATGGAGATGAGTTTTACCATTTTTTTAATAAATCTTTTTTACCAATAAACAAATAAAAACAATAATTATGAAAACAAACGTAAACTACTACCAATTTAGAGATTGGTTCTTTAAAAACAGACCTAAAAATTTCTCAGAGCAAGGATTACAGACACTTTGGGAAATTTGTGAAGAATATGAGGAAGCAACAGGACAGGAAATGGAGTTTGACCCTATTGCATTGTGTTGTGAATATGCAGAATATGATAGTATAGCAGAGTTTTGGCAAGACTACGACCAAGAGGAATATCCAGATGAGGAAGCTATTATGAATGCAACTTTTTATTGTCCTATTGATAATGTATCATTTATTATACAACAATTCTAACTTTATATTGTTAGTAACTACTTTACAGATACTTGTAAATAAGTTGCAGGAACAACACTATCTTTTTATATTTATACTATAATTAACAAACAAAAACAAAAAAAATGGAAAATTTAACAATAACACAAACAATAAAACAATTACAAATTTGGATTGATAATTGTAAATTTGATTTAGAATCTGATAATAAACTATTTTCAGAGTCTGATAAAGCAGACATACAAGTACAATTACAAAATTTTTTAATTGCAAAGGCAAATTTAGAAAATGTACTTAGTATGAATAATAAATAATTAACAAACAATAACAATTTTATGAAAACAAAAAATATTATATGTACATGCTGTAAAAATCCCAAGCCTGTACAATTAAAAAACCCTACAAAATTATTAGACGAACATACAGAATATTGTCCTAATTGTCTTACAGAATTAGCTTATGTAGATGGAGATAATTTATTTCCTAAATACAATCTTTGGACAATTAGAACACAAACAACAAAAATTATTAACTAAAACAAAACACATGGAAACATTACACAATATTTATCACAAAGATACAGGCAATGTGGTTGCAAAAAATCTTACAACAGATGAACTTGACAGGTTCTTTAGAGCAAATAGCAATCATACTTTTTCTAAACCTGTTTATCGTATAGAAACATTTTACAAAAACAAATTTCACAGATTTATGCATAAATACGACTATAAGTTTGTGATGTTTACGCTTATATTTCTATTAGGTTATTTAGTCACTAAATTAATACAGGAACTATGGATGATTTAATGGTTATAGCAGAGGATTATTTACTTAAGCAAGGCGTTCAAGTTGGTGTACAAAGACAGGATGCACTTACCAACGAGTATTATAACGATATTGGCTCTGCAAATTATGTTAGACTTATAGGTACAGAAAANGAAATTGCANANTANACTGCTAAACAAAATTGGGAAAGCAGAGGNGTNTATGANTANGATTTGCAAAATAGTGAGAAANGAGAATNTTATATGGAAATGTACGAAAGCAATCCTAAACCTTTAGTAATAATTATAAGGTAAACCTACNCCTTTAATAGTAGGAAAATTTAAATTAATTAACATGAAAACAGCAAAAATAAAAGAAGTGGTAAGCGTTGGCGAACCATTTGGTAAATACAATATNCTATATCACAAACTAATTATGGATAATGGCGATAAATTAGACATAGGTAAAACAAAAAAACAAGAGGTAGGTTATGAATTAACATACGAATTTACCGGTGATNTAGGACANCACGAATATACNAAAGCAAAGTCAGTNAGTCCAATGCGTGAAGANTTTAANAATTATCTTAAAAAAGATGATAAAATGACTAAACAAGATTGGGAAGCNAAGGATANCAGAAAAGANCTTGTNATTGCAAGGCAAGTAGGATTATANAANGCTACNNNTTATTGTGATTCTAGTAAATGTTCTCCTAATGANGTNATTGATACAGCAGAAATATTTACNACATGGATAATNAGTGGTAANAAACATGGTNNTGTTCCTCANTCTTTGTCTAACTCTGCATNTTCTGANTTTTAATTATGAAAAANATNGCAATTACAGATGAGGATGAGTTTCTNAATATTTGTGATATAACTACAAAAATTTGTGGATTGAACAAAATGGANTTATATAACGATTCTAGGAAACAAAATATAAACTTNGCAAGAATTATTGCTTGTAATATAGCAAGGTTTGAGAAAAGGATACANTATANCACTATTGCTAAGGTTGTAAANAGAACGAGGTCAAATATATATCATTATGAAAAGAAACATAAGATATATTTTGCTACATGGCCANTATANAGAAATTATTTTGATGCAGTCTATAATGCATATCANAANAAGAAACTNTATCATATTTCTAAAAGACANTTTTTGCATGAGTTAAGNAAACATGATATACCAGAGGTNGATGTTATACAAGTTAGAATATTTATTACATCTAAANATTTTAATTATACTATAAANAGCGACTACAAATCATTNACAAAAACTATTGAATTGGTTAAAGGTATAATGTATAAATTTGAACATACAATAAATATAGAAGTATGAAACATTTANTAAGTAGNTCTGCNTTNCTTATCGTAAATAAAAATTTGGTTAANCAAATAGGTNTAAANCCTACAATNATTTTAGCAGATTTAATTAGTAAAGANCAGTATTTTGAGACCAATCATCTNTTAGTGGATGGTTGGTTTTTTAATACTGAAAAAAATATACAAGANGATACTACATTAAGTCCNCANCAACAANGNAAAGCTTTGCAACANTTAAAAGAGTTACAAATTATAGAAACAAAAAGGAAAGGCATACCTGCTAAAATGCATTACAAAATAAACACAGAAGTACTTGTTAAGTTTCTTAATAACAAGGACTANAATAACTTAATAACTAATAATAATAATAAAGAAATAAAAATAAATAATAAATATTTTAAGAGACCAACAATTTTACAAGTNAAAAATTATTGTATNGANAGAGAAAATAACGTTGATGCAGAGGCGTTTTGTGATTTTTATGATAGTAAAAATTGGATGGTTGGTAAAAANAAAATGAAAGATTGGAAAGCTAGTGTTAGGACATGGGAAAGNAGAAACAAAACANATATATCTANCAATACANTNAANAAAAACAAAATACAAACATTATCTAAAATAGATATACAATTAAACGAATANGAAAAAGGNAAACAATACTTATGAAAGACAAANTATATGATATNATATCTCGNACNGCAATAGAGTTAGGATTTAAAACAGATGGTAAAACACTNGCAATATTNACTAAAACATTTGCTTATGATTTACAAAACGATAACAGGTTNAAAAGATTAACGATACAAGATGTAGATGANGCATTTAGATTAGGAGTNAGAATAGATACAAAAGATAGCTTTTTAAATATTCGTACNTTNTATCGTTGGTGCCTNGAGCATAAAAAAAGATTAAATGAAGCCTATTATGAAGTTCATACAATGGGCAGGAAGCCAGAGGAAGTTAAATATTATAAACAAAATTTGCTAAATAATGGAAACACAAACAAATGATATACTACAACATTTAAAGGATGGACGTAGATTAACACAAAAAGAAGCTATAAATAATTATGGCGCTTATAGATTATCTGGTATAATTTATAGACTACGACAACAAGGATATGAAATAGATTCTATTCCTGTAGAAGTACCAACACGCTATAAAAAACAAAATGGCGAAACCAAAATGGCACAAATCGTAGAATATAAATTAAGAATGGATATTATTGACAATGTAAGAAAATTTATTGAAAACGTTAAGCAAACTTAAAAAGGATTTAGACAAATGGTTTAGTTTGTATATACGTTTAAGATATGCAGATGAAAATGGATATACAGAATGCTATACTTGTGGTAANATAGACCATTACAAAAAAATGCAATGTGGTCATTTNCTNAGTCGTAGATATCATACAACAAGATGGAATACTACTAATTGTCAAGTACAATGTGTAAAATGCAATATGTATGAACANGGCGAACAATACAAATTTGGAACAAAATTAAGTATGGAGTTTGGCGTTGAAGAAGTGGAATATCTAACAAATTTAGCTAACTCAACTATGAAACGTACTAGAGGTGAATACAAAGAAGATATAAGTTATTACCAAAACCTTGTTAAAAACTTAAAAAAAACCAAAGNTATTGACTAACAAATAAGTATATATTTAAGTGTGAGGAAAATAGATTTTGTAAATGAATTACATAAAATATTAATCCTAGATTATATCCACTTACTTTTAGGATTCGTAACAGAAGTATCTACCAAGCAAAAATGTAAGGAATATGAAGAAATACTTGATTTATTGTTAGAATATCACAATAGCTACAAAATTGGCACTCATGTAGGTAATTGGCAAGATTTTNTATTTATTATACCAATAAATTTATCATTACTTACACAGGCATATCTATCTGCAATACGAACAAANANAAATTCTAACAAAATAAATAGTTTTAAATTTCTCATAGGTGCAAAAACAGAGGAAATNATTAAATCACTCATAGAAATAGAACCTATAAATGAATGAATTGCATAATATAATTGCTAATCTTAGGCAAACAATGGTATATATGGCATATGGACTAATTAAGGATTATAATGAAATACAGGAAATCGTACAGGAAACATTAGTATATATGTTGCAAATGAACCAAACAACATTANAAAAGATTTATGATAAAGATGGTAAAGATGGNTTGTTAAGGTATGCAGGAGTGGTTATGAGGCGTTCTGTTCATAGCACAAAAAGTCCATACTATTATAAATANAAAAAATANTATGAAAATATTAGTTGGAANTANTCNGCTACTGCAGGTGTGAAACCTTATAAAAATATACCNAATGAGGCACCTGATATAAAATGGCAATACTTAGAAAAAATAGATGAAATATTAGATACTAAATATTGGTATGATAAAGAAATATTTAAATTATATTACTATGAAAANAACACTTTGGATAGTTTAGCAGAAAAAACAGGTATAAGTAGAAATAGNATATATAATACAATAAATAANATAAGNCAGGAAATAAAAGAAGAACTAGATGANCAAGAGTAAAGGTTTAGGCGATACAATAAAAAAAATAACATCAGCNACCAAGATAGATAAGTTAGCAAAAAAAATAGCTAATGCAGTTGGTAAAGAAGATTGTGGTTGTGATGAAAGGCAAAAAAAACTNAACGAAATGTTTCCTTATAAAAACAANGAAGAAAATNNAAAAGAAGAAATACTTTGCATATGGCAAAAAATAAAAACAGGTAANGCNCCTGATNTAGAAACTAAAAAAAAATTTGTGGAGTTATACAATAAAATNTATAANACTAACTTTAAAACCAATACAAATTGTGNTAGTTGCNTNAATCAAATGTATAATGCAATGAAAAGATTATATGATAAATATTATGGAAAATAAAAAAATACTTTCACAAAGACAATACAAAATNTTAGCAAAGAAAATTATTGAATATTTTTTTAATAATCCTCATGCAAATAGTTCTAAAGAAATGGAAGAAAAGTTTAATATTAATGAAGTTTTTATACGCAAAACAATNAGTAATGAGTTAAAGCGTAGATTAAACAACACAGAAAGAATTAGAAAACTAGAAAAATGTTCATGATATTTCTTTTACTTATNGGCATNGGATTTTTACTTATAATAGGTGTATTTATGATAGAACTTATAATNGATACNACAAAAAACCAAGCTTTAGCAGAATACACAGACAAAATAGAACCAAAAACAGATAAAAATGATAAAACANATAAAGACCTACAAAATAAAAGGCAATCCAAACAATCCAAGAATAGTTAAGGATAGTAAATTTAGAAAGTTAGTAGAAAGTTTACAAAATTTTCCAGAGATGCTAAAAATAAGACCAATAGTGGTAGATGAAAATATGACTATACTTGGTGGAAATATGAGATGGAAAGCATGTAAAGAAGCAGGATTAAAAGATATATGGATATATGAAGCAAAGGATTTAACTGACGAAAAAAAAAAAGAATTTGTAATTAAAGACAATGTTAATTTTGGTGAGTGGAATTGGGATATGTTAGGTAATGAATGGAGTACAGCAGATTTAGAATCATGGGGTATGGATGTATGGCAAAATACAGATGATATATTTGCAGAGGAAAAACTTATGGATGAAAACGAAACTTATGATTTGAGTGAGGTTATAGTAACAATGAAAATACCTAAAGATGAATTTAGCAGAATAAGACCAGAATTAGATAAATTAACAAACTTATACGACAAAATAGTATGCAAAATACAAAACTAAATATACTTATTTATCCTATGTTCTCTGTGGATAATATGAACGCAGATAGCAATTATATAATTATAAAACAATTATGCAATGAACTTATAAAGACAAATAATTATAATTTTTTTCTAATTCTTGACAGTAACAGAAAATATTACCAAGATGATATAGATAAAAATATAAAGATAATTAAGATGCCATTTCCAAGAGGTAAAAAACATCAAGTAATTCATTTTAACACAAATATCATTAGAGAAATATTTAAGAAATATGCTATTGACATAGTATGGAATAATGTAGTGGAAAGAGGACATCATTTTAAGTATTTCCAAGACACTTTACTTGAGAAGTCAAGAATGAAAGTATTTAATTATCATCATTACGTTATACATAGAAGTTTAGAACATCTTACAAGTTATTTACCATGTAAACATATAATGTTAGACCAAATTATAGGAAGTATGACTGTAGATATAAATTATTTTCATACGCAACATTGTTACAATATGCTAATGGAAGAAGCAGAGGATATACTTAACAAAAAACAACTACAATTATTAAAAGATACTTGTAAAGTGGAAATAGGTGGTTATTGCAACAGAATAAAAACAGATGAAAAATATCATATGTATACCTTTATCTATAATCATAGGTTAGATGGATATAAAAATTGGAAGAACACATTTGAGATGTTTGACCGATTATATGAAAAATATACATTTAAAGTTATAGTTACAGCAGGAGATAAAGGCAACTTAGGAGCCATAGAAAATAAGCCATATGTAGAAATAAAGTCATTTAGTTTACATAGCGACTATCTAAAAGAATTATCTAAATGTCATGCAAACGTAATTAATAGTAGGCAT
>NZLH01000070.1 GCA_002694155.1 Pusillimonas sp.
TTGTTAAACAATATCCAAATTCATACTTGTATATTCATTCTAATCCTGATGACCAGTATGGTGTAAATCTAAAAAGATTGGCAGAAAGACTTGGACTAATTGAAAAAGAACATATTCAATTTGCTGATAATAATATATCCGAAGGTCAAAAAGAAGAGAAGGGTTGTAACTCCTATCCTTTAGATATGCTTAACGACTTGTATAATTGTATGGATTGTTTTGTTACTACAACCACTGCTGAAGGTTGGGGTCTTACAGTTACAGAAGCAATGGCTACAAAAACAAAAGTAATTTGCCCTATCCATACTTCACTTACAGAAATTACAAATGATGGGGAAATCGTGATTCCACTTAGAAGATTACACCAGAGTGTTTTTGTAAATGATTATGATAAAATCAGATATAAAACAGATACTGGAGAACTGTTTGATGCTATGAAAATTGCGTTAAGTCCAGACAAAAAAAATTTAGCCACTCTCTCATACGAAAAAGTGGTTAAACTAAACTGGAAAAAAATTTCCCACAATCTTCTAACTCTGCTAAAAGGTTTGTAGTCTTATTTGTACGCTTTATATACTAAAGCAACTAATAAGCCAATGGTAATAACATTATGAACATTGTTACCTCCTAAAAAGTCAGGGGAATTTAAATCTAAATTAAATTTTGGCATAACTAAAATATTTTATGTTTAAATAAATTTTTTATTATTAGGAACAAAAATAGTAAATTTGAATTATCTTTAAGGCATTATTGTAAATGTTTCTTAAATGCAATTTTGTGAGAAAAAAAATTGAACAATTTAAAAGATTTGAAAAGAAGTTGAATTTACTGGAAGAACTTTATGAAAGAGATTTTGTTGGCTCGAATGAATCCATAGTTTTAGCCGATGGTTTTGAAAATGCAATTATAGGGGTTACTGATACAGAACCAAAAAAAATAGCATATGACTATTGGGTTTGTATTGATATTATTTTAAAATCGAAACAAAAAGATGAAGTAAGTTTTGATGAAGCAGTGGATTGGCTTGATGCATTTTCTATTTTAAACAATAAAAAAGGTAAAAGATTCCCAGTGTTTGTAAAAACGCTGAAACCTAATCTTAATTACCTAAAGTGATTAAAAAAAATAATTTTATTGCAAAAAATAATTTTTTCAAAATCAATAAAAAATCTATTTTTGTAACTTAACTCTTTTCTATGTCCACTTGGAAGCAAAAATATAATAAAAAGTACGGTTTCGATAAAGATGAATCTCATTCACTTTCAGATATTTCAAAAAAAACTGGCGTAAGCAAAAAAGGTTTACAACAAATTTATAATAAAGGGATTGGTGCTTGGAAAACAAATTTACCAAGTGTGAGACTAAAAGGCAGTTTTAAAAAAAATAAAAACACAAAAAAGTTTCCAAGAAGCAAAAGACTTGGAAAAGACCAGTGGGCTATGGCGAGGGTGTATTCTGCCGTTATGGGTGGAAAGGCTTCCAAAGTAGATGCCAAAGAACTTAAAATGGCAAAAGGTGGCGATATCTCTGATAAAATTAGATTATTAAAAAGTGAAGGATATCCACAAAAACAAGCAGTGGCTATCGCACTTGATATGAAAGATAGAGGTAAATTTGAAAAAGGTGGCGAAACAAATTTTAATCCAGATGGTGCAATGAAAGGAAAAGTCGTTCACGCATCAGGAGAAGTGGGGGGAATGCTTGTTGGTAAAAGACATAGCGAGGGAGGTATAAAAGCAATTAATAAATCAACTGGTCAACCACTTGAAATGGAGGGTGGAGAGGTAGTAATTACCAGAGATGCAGTTAGCGACCCAAAAAAAAGGTCATTNAATGGAAAAATGATGACTAACAGAGAAATCCTTTCTTCAATCAATGAAAGTGGTGGGGGAGTTTCTTTTGCAGATGGTGGCGAACTTCCCAATCAAGTTACTTTTGACTGCCAAGCAAATTATGAATTTGGTGGCGAAAATATGTGTGGGAAGGATTTGGCATTTGCTATGGGAGGAACTGTAACAACTGCAATCGTTACCGACCCCAATCAAGCAATGGCTGATTTACAATCAACCTATGGATTTGGCGANGTTTATAAAGAAGGTGGAAGTCTTGATAAAGAATTTAAGTTTGATNTTAATTTTGTTATTTATGTGCCATCAACAAGTGATGTAGGAAAAAAAATATCTNCATCTCAATTAGAGTTAAGAGTAAATGAAGTTGAAAATTTTGTTGCTAATCAGTTTGGGGGTTACACCGAAACAGAATCTGATGGAGGTTATAAATCTACAACTGGAGAAATAATTGAGGAGGATATCGTAAAAATTTCTGTTTTTGCGACTAAGGATAAATGGGAAAAAAATGAAAATGCCGTAATACAAAAAGTCAAAGAATGGGCAAGAAGATGGGGGCAGGAAGCCATTGGATTTGAATATGAAGGAGACTTATACTATGTGGATGATGAAGGAAAATTTGAAAAAGGAGGTTCTTTAACTCGCAACCTTGATAAAGTATTTGATAATGCTTTTGAAGAAGGTGGAGAAACAAAAGAAGATTTAGTAAAAAAATTTCTTACTGACAAAATAAAAAACTTAGAAACTCAATTTGAACAAAAAAAATCTGTAAGTGATAATTTGCAAAAAGGCTTAATGCTAAGAGAGATTAGAAAATATAGAGAAATGTTGAATAAACACGATTCTAAAAAAACAAAAGGAAGTGATGCTCTGCTTGAATTTTTCGAGGGTACAAAAGTTAGATTTGGAAATATGGATGCCAAAAGAAGTTTATCTAAAAATAGTGCCTTGACAAAAAGTGAATCAAAACTTGTTAGGTCAGAATCTTTTTTGCGTTGGTTTGGGGATTGGGAAGAAGCAAAGGCTACTGGAAATTATACGAATGTATCTAAAGTCATCGATTCGAGTACAAAAGAACCAATGGTTGTTTATCACGGAACTGACACATTATTTACAAACTGGGAAACCTACACAACAAACAATCTTCATTATTTTGCTCAAAAAAGAGATTTCGCTGAGTTCTTTGCCACATCTTGGGATGAAAGAGGAGATAAAGCAGGATTGGATAGTGCAGTATTGAAAAAGAAGAATCCATTTAGAGGTAAATACATCTATAATTGTTTTTTAGATATTAAAAACCCAATAGACTTTTCTGTTTTTGGAGTTCAAAAAAAACCTATTAAAACCTTCTTAGATTTTTTAAAAATCAAGTATAACATCACGAACTTCAATTGGATTCAAAGTGCAAGAATGAACAGTGGCAATACTGATTTTCAAACTAGGGTTTATGCGTGGATGATAATTAGAATGTTTCAGAGTTTTAATATATATATAAAAGAAAATACTCCATTTGATGGTTTTATTTTTTACGAGTTTTTTCCAGAAGGAAAAAGAAAGGGATTAGAAGATGCAAGTTTATGTTTTACTACATTTGAATCTTATCAAGTGAAATTTGCTAATGCAAATTCATTTAGTGAGCAAAAAGATTCTCGATTTAAAATAGGAGGTTTTGTATGAAAAGGTTAGAAGAATTTATTCAAAAACAAATCGCAGAAAAAATAGAACAACAAGTTGTTGCAGAAAATCTCAAACAATATGGAGTTATTCTTCCCTTTTTGGACACTTTTGATTTCAAGGAAGATAAAAAATTTTCTGAACCAGAATTTGGTACAGTCTTAACCAAAAAAGAAAATTTAAAATATTGTACTTTAAACCAATTGTTTGCATTCAGAGATTTTGAAGTATATAAAAATGTTCCAAGTTTAAGAAGTTTTGATACCGAAGAAGGTTATTTAAAACCAACACACACTTATTCCTTCCAGAAAGATTTACGAGCATCAGAATTTGGAATTGGATTAATTACTAATGGGGATACAAACTTAGTAAAGATAAATAAGCCTGAAGAATTATTTGAATCAAGAAATTATTTCAAACCAAATTTTGAAAGAAGAGGTGTTTCTGAAAATTTAGACTATTCATCCCTTACTTATCAACTTTACAGAAATGATAAAACTCGGTCAATCAAAACTGAATCTATCGGAATTGGTTCAACATTGATGTTCCCTGAAGGGAGAAAAGTCTCTTACAGTACAATTGATGGACAATTGTATTTTATAAAAAATATGTCAAGAAGTATGGTGGGGGGTGATGCAGAAATAGTTTTTCCAAAGGGTTACAACCCAGCCACTTTATTTAACGATTTAGTTCAATTACAGTCAAGAATTAAATTAGAGCATAACATTGATATAGAATTTAGAAGGAAATTTATACCGTTAGTGGCTCTTGAAATTCTACAAGATGATAAGTTTTTCCCAAAAGTGAAAAAAAAGCACAGAAAATATAACTTTTTTTTAAGAAATAATTATAATTCTGACTTTTTAAATCTAACGCTTGAAGTTAAAATGAATAGTTATGAAGAGTTGGTGTATAAAAAAAGTTTGGTAATAGAAATTTACAATGACTTTACTTCAATACTTATTAAACAATATAATTTAATGATGGAAAATTTAGCCAAAGATGATGATGAGTTTGTAGAAAATTGTCAAAATGAAATCGAAGAAGAAAAGGAAAATTTTGAAAACGAAAGCGAAGGAGAAGGAGAAGGACAAGGCGAAGGACAAGGCGAAGGAGAAGGCAAAGGAGAAGGCAAAGGAGAAGGAGAAGGACAAGGTGGACAAGGCGAAGGAGGAGATAAAGGAACTGAAAGTGGTCGAAAGCCTACAAAAGAAGAAATATTAGAAGCAATCGAAAAATCCTTAAATAATTTAGAAACATCTGATTCAGGACAAAGTGGTGTTAAATCTGATATTGATATAGAAGATTTAATAAGAAGAGAAGAGAAAACTGGAGAACCTTTAGATGCAGATAAAATAACTCAAATTGGTACGCCTTTAGACAAAGAACCATTGGATGAACCTGATGAAAATATAATTTTAGGAGAACCTGACTTAGATGAAAAAGCCGAAGATACTGAAAAAGATTCGGATGGTGTTAATAATGTTATTTCCGATGTAAAACCAAAACCTGAAATTAGAAATGTACTGCCTATCATTGAAGGCGTACTTCAAATCTCT
>NZLH01000071.1 GCA_002694155.1 Pusillimonas sp.
AGTAGGAGTTCCAGTAGCACTTTGACCTAAATCAATTGTATATGGTTTAATTTTTTCAGTTGATGTAGATATTTCTAATGTTGGATTTAAATTGAACTTAGTTATAAATCCATCTCCATATAAATTAGGTGTATATTGTTTGCTTATGTCATAAAAATTTGCCATATCTTAATTCTATGTTAATCTATTTCCTTCTGCTAATTGTATTGATGTTAATATAGCATCTCCATCAAATTTATTTGTAACATTGAATTGCATTCCTTTTAATGCATCTACTATAGCTTGGGTACTTCCTCCATTTGATGCCAATTGATTGTTCGGAGTGATAGTTCCAGCACTAGATGGAGTAAATATTTCTGGTCCAACTTCTCCGACTACATATGATGTTCCAGCTGCTACTGGTCCGCCAAATCGTTTAACTCCACCGCCAGTTACTACATCAGTAGTCGCTGATTTTAATAACGCTGTTCCAAATTTAATATCGCTAGCTATGAATAATGTATCAACTGCTATTTCTCCTATGTCAGTTTTGAAAAAATCAAGCAAGCCGTCTTTAAAGTCATCGGCTGCTGTAACAAATTTATCAGCTACAAATTTTGCATCTGTTGCTGCTTTTACTGCATCTGCTGCATCTTGTGCTGTTCCTCTTGCTACTCGATCAGTAGTTGTTTGTAAACCTAATTCGTCAAGCATAGCTAGATCTTCGTCTGAAAGTTGTTCTGCTTCGCCTTTATTATCTGCAATTCTTGCTAATTCTTTTTGCTTTTTTAAAACTTTTGCTAATACCGACTCTTCAACACCCATAGCGTCGGCTGCAGCTTTTCTTAACATGAAATTTGTTTTTAATTGATCTCCATGAGTTGCAATAACATCATTAATAATTTCTAGTTGTTTTGCAGCATCACCTTCAATTGTTGCCTTTGCCATAGATGCAGCTATGTTTTTATTAGTTTGAGTTTCAAATTTCTTTCCAGCAAACATTTGAAACTTAACAGAAGCTTCTGTTTGTTTCTGAATATCTAAAAATCCTTCACCAGACTTTTGCAAATCATTTAATGTTAATCCTAAACGTTTTGCTTCTAACACAGTTTTTACTAGTTCTTTTTTACCCATACGACTAAACTGTGCTACTATATCGTCTGATAATTTGCTAATTTCTTCGAAGAAATCTTGAAATCCTCCTTGATATCTAAATCCACCTTCACCTTTTGCAAAATCTGTAGCTATTTGTCCGTATTCTTTGAGAGATGGTATTAATTCTCCGTTTTGTAAATTTGTTAATGTACGAAATGCATTTGCTGAATTTTCGTCTAGTTTTAATCTGTCACGAAGTACTTCATTTAATTGTACTTGTGTTTTGAAATATCTTGTATTTCCTTCGATAAGTTTTGCAGTACCAGGAAGAAAATTTTGTAATTCTCCAATATATTCTTTTGCAGTAGTACGATTAATATCAAACTGTATCTTAAGTCCGTCTAGACTTTTTGCAAATGCAACTGCGTCGTTTGTATTTAATTTTAGTGTTTTTTGTAATCCTAATGCTCGTTCTTCTAAAATATTGAATTTATCAATAACTTTAAGTGATGAATTTTCTACTAAACCAAGAATTTGAATTGTTTTTTCTAATTCTCTATTTGCTTTAGCTACATTAACTCCTAGATTCTTTCCAAATGCATCTGATAAATCGCTTATTTTTTTGTCTGCCTTTTCTCTGGCATCATCTTGTTCATTAGTAAACTCTTGTCCTTGTGTAGGAAGTAACTTTAATATTGATATAGTTTCGTGAATATTCATTAACAGATTCTTTTTAATAAATATTTAAAACGGACCTTTTTCGATATGTTTTTTACTTTTATTAGAAGTTGAAACGCTTTTACTAGCTATTTCATTTTTTTTCTCTATTATTTGATTTAATTTGTTTGTATAGAATTTTCTTAGATATATCGGCATATTATATATAGTATCCCAAGACCATCTTCCTTCTCCTAACCAAATTAAATCAAAAATATGATCATGTAATTTTGGTTTATCAATTGGTTTCAGGCCAAAGAAGTTCTGGTCCAAATTGAAACCCGGCAGTAAAGGTGCCTCCATCCTCACCTTCAAACTCATATTCTTTTAAAATAGCTGGTGCATTTTCTGATACATATTTTTGGAATTTTCTAGAATCTGCCAATGGAAATTTATATTTTAAAAATTCATCAATTTCTTCNNAAGTACGCTTTCCGTCTACTTCACGAATTGTACGTAGCAAAAATGAAGATATTAATCGTTCATTGCTAGTATCTTTGTCTGGCTTTAAACAATATGAAAATTTAATAACTGAATTATCAGAACAATTAAAACTTGATTCTCCGTTTTCATCGGTAGCTAAATCAAAATCTTTGTATTGTACTTTTGTTAAGTCAATTGTTCTGTTTATTACATTGTTAGTGTTTGGATCTGTAACNGTTACAGGATAATCACTTCCATATGATAAAATTCTAGATGTTAATATAATAGCTTCAACATCACAACTGGCTAATTCTGAAACATTTATATCTTCTATTGTAATAGATTCTATTAATTTATCTAACACAATTGCTTCACGAATATATGATAAATTTGTTAATATATCTTCATCATATGCAGTCATATGACGTATTTCAATTACTCCGGATCTTAATACATGTCCTTTTGGATATATTTTACCTTGAGATGGTAATTGTACTAGTTCTGTTGGAATAGATGATTTTTTCTTTTCAACGTATTTTTCTTTTGCTAAATTAATTAAATTTTTGTTATCATAACGATCTGTTACTTTTGCCATAAAAACTCCTTTTAATAACTTTATTATAAATATTAGTTACTTGAAAAATAGATTGAATATATATTTGTACAGTAAATATGGGAGCAATATACTCCCATAATTTAAAAAATTAATATTTTAATACTGCGTAATCGTATGATAATGTTAATGAAATTTCAACTGCTGCTTCGTTTGACCAATCCATATCTCCAAAAGATGCATCATTAATATATGCTCCTACTAATTCCCATTCTTCTATTTTTTCACCAGTTGGTGATAAAGAATAAAAAGTAATATTTCTTTTGTATTTTGCAGCGCCTGTTGCATATCCGTCTCTACCAGTTAATGATTCATGATGATTTCTAACCCAATTCATTACTGCTTGAGCTCCTGATGGAACAATAGCATCATATAATGTTATAGTAAGATCCTGCCATCTTGTTTTTCCTTTAACTTTTCTTTCAACGTTAATATGATCTAATACTACATTACCGTTATTTACACTTGGTCTTCCAGAAGCTTTAATTAAATGAGATGGAATATCTTCAAATTCCATGATAAATCGATTGGTCATTTTTGGTTCCCAATCAAACGCTTTAGCAAATAAGTCTGTGTAATCGACACCAGCTAAATTTTGGTTTAATTGAGTTTGACCTTGATTTGGTAATTTTTTAAGTAAATCTATGTTTATTGACATTTTATATCCTATTTTATATAAATATATTCATTTCTAAAAATTAATCAGGAAATGAAGCACCAGTTGGTTGAATAGTAAAGTCTAACACAATAAATTCTGCAGTTCTGGTTGGTTGTAAAAATAATTGTCCTACTAAAAAGTTTTGATCAATTACATCTGGAGTGTTATTTGTTTCATCCATAATAACACGGAATGCACTTAAACCTGATTGAGCTACTACATCTTGTAAATAAGGATTTACTATTTGTAAAAATCTATTTCTTGTTGATGCTGTATTTTGTTCAAATACTAAAAACCTAGTAGCAGAAGCAATAAATTTCTTAACAGTGATTAATAATCTTCTAACATTGACTCTATCTAATGCAGATGGTAATGCTTGCAATGTTTTTTGTCCCCAAATACATACTCCTTCATTTGGAAANTTAGCAATTGGATTNATTCTATTTTCATATAATTCATCTCTATCTGATTGAGATANTCTTATATATGTTTTNGATACCATTGATAATCCNCCNCTATTTAATCCTGCAGGNGCAAACCATGGATGNGCAATTCTGTCTGTAAATGATAATACACTAGGAACAACAACACTTGGTGGTACCCAAATTGATTTAGGTGCTCCAACCGGCTGAGCTAATACCCATGGATAATATGTTGCAGCATAACTTGAATCCAATGTTTTAATAGTGTTTTTAGCTGTGCTTATGTTACTTGTTTTCCCAACAGGATCCATCACATAAAAAGCATCTGCTCTTGTTTCACATAATGTTATACCTGCATTAGTTACAGCNGAATGNAATTCATGAACNACCCCTGGTGTTATTAACATATTGAAATCATATTGATCTGTATTTGACAATGTATTAAATGCATTTTTATATGCAGTAGTACCTGTTTTTCCATCAGCNGAACAATCAAATCCAAATGTATTTGTTGAAGAAATATTTTCTCCAGAAAACTTTGGTAAATTTGGTCTAGCNCCATCAAAACCTCCTTGAATAGGAACAATGAATTTTCTTGTGCTTACAGCAANATTAGAATCTATAGTACCAGCATTTAATACANNTCCAATAGATCCNGTATATGGAGCAGATGAAGGAAAACTAGCACCAGCATCTTGTTTCATGTCTCCTAAATAAAAATCTGCATTATTACCTNTTCCTGATCCNGNAGTTGNTATTGGAGCAAGATAATTTAAATTATTTGTATCAGAATAATCAAATCCAAAGAATATACTAGAATTATATCCTGCTGAACCAACTTGTGTAGTTACGTTTGATGAAGCAACAAAATTAACACTAGCAGATGGATTTGCTATTGGNGAACTTAATGCTCTAAAGCCAAATGGNACTGCACTTGGATTAATTTTATTTTNAACAGCNGATGTTACTTCAACTCTTATNTATTTTGAATTATTATCAAATGTTCCNGATTCCACTAATCTTTTNGAAGANGGGTCAATATATTTATATACATCGCCAATTACTTTTGAAATATATCTTGGAGANTCTGGNTTTAAATTTAAATTNGTAAATGATTCTAAAATTTCTGGNGATGTNTCAGTNTCGTCAGAATCAAATGGTGATAGCAAAATATTTCTATTATTAACTGCTCTTACAACTAAATCGAACTTGCCATATCCTGTTTGTTCTGGATTTTCTGCGGCTGTTATAATATTTTGTATTCCTATTTTAAAATCATAATTTTCGCCTGTGCCATGAGATAATGCACAAATTTTAAATAAATTTCTTGTTGTACCACTTATTTGTTGAGAAGTAATAAATGGTGTCTTAGGAGACTGAAAGTCTTGTAAATGCTCGTAATTATCAATTATTTGTAATTTAACTGATACATCTCCTAAATTTGCAAATTGATTCTTGATATTTTCATTTTCATATTGAACATATACTGGATAATCAATTGATTTAGGATTACTTCCAAATATTTTTTCTATATATGAGTTACTAGAATCGTCTATAGAAGCAGATATCGTTGTATCCTACCTGCGGTATTTGAAAATCCTGAATATCCTGGATATTGAGAATTTACTTTATATGATCCAGATATTGTCAAGGAAAACGATCCTGATTCTCCGCTTGATATTGAAGAAGATACGAATAATTCAGTTTCATTATGGGTTATTGCTACAGTTGGATGAAGAATATGAGAAACAAAACTTTTTTGTTCTGCTCCAGAGCCAGATTCAGCAATAATTGCTAATGCTCCTTTTGTTAATTTATATCCATCTTCATATAATAATCTTGTTACTGTTAATGTGCCTGCATTGTCTAAATATTCTTTTGCGGTAAATGGAAGATATGAATCTTCTGTATATGATCCAAAAATACTTTCAAACTCAGCATAATTTTTTACTTGTGTTGGTATTTGTGCTGGACCTTTTATGGTTGGTCCAATTAAAGCAGCACCTATTTCACCAATTCCTTGAGGTAAAAATGACTGATCTATTTCTTTAGTAAATACACCTGGCGATACTATTCTTTCGGCCATTGACTATTCTCCTATAATTATGTTTATTATAAATATATAACAAAACTTGAAAAAACTAGTTATTTGGCGTAAATGTGCCTTCTTGAAGATTAATTTGTCCTTGACCATATTTTTCTTGCAAATTTTTAATCAAGTCTTGTTCTTTAGATCTTAATTGATTTAATTGATTAAACATTTCATTTTTCTTTTCATCAACTTGTGTTAATTGAGTATTCAATGCGTTCTCATCAATTTGTAATAATCCTAACATGTTAGTACATTCTGCAAATTGATCTTGAATATTTTTTATTGATTCAATATCTTCCTTAGCTAGTTTTTTTGAATTCATTGTGTAACTTCCTTTTAAAATATTATAATAAAAATTTATTTATAATCCAAATCTAAATTTTAATGCATTATAATTGTGTAAAGCTTTTAATTAAATGATTTTTTATTCTAATCTAATTTTAACAGTTCCTTCAGTATGATATAATCCTCCAATTCCGATTCCAGCGGATGCAGCTGCAGAATCATCAGCAAAATTAAAATCTACTAATTGGTCTAAATATACTATTGCTCTATGTCCATTTCCAGAAACTGTTGCGGATACAACGTTCATAGCATTTCTTGCAAAAGTAGAAGATGGACCACAACCTACTGTAAATAATGAACTTGCTGAACCATTGGCTGTAGAATCGTTAAATTTACCAAACGCTCCCATGTTTTCATAAGCTATATCTAATCCTTTACCATAACCAAAAGAATTACTTGACGAAATCACTAATCTATTTCCTCCAATAAATGAATTGTTTACATTGGCCTCTTTTTGCATGGAATGTTGAAAACCTACTATAATATTTCTTTGTGAGGTACTTGGTCGTAAAGTGTGCTGTGCGCCATGTATAAAAGAATGTTTTAAATTTGTTCCTATTTTATTAGAGCTTCCTGCTACAATGTTATTGGAATCTGACGTTTCGCCCCCGGTTGCACCTAAGAAAACATTTTTATTTCCATTTCCAGTAGCCGTGTGATTATTACCTCCTATAAAAGTATTTTCGGAGACACTACCAACAATAATGTGATTTGAACCTCCAATATATATGTTATCTGAGCCATCGTCTGTTATATTAGTAGTGTTTATTAATACCGAACTATCACCAGAAATATGACTATTACTGTCTAGTAGTGCTACTGATTTATTGCTTCCTGTATATGAAGTATTTATAGATTTAATTGAAATATTTTCATATCCGTTGTTAAAATCAATATTTTGTGAATGAAGAGCTGCGTTTTTACCAGTAGAATTTGAAGAAGTTATTGACGTAGACCCTATTATAGTATTTTCTTTTGTAGAATTGCTAAGTTGAAAATCGCTTGAATTTATAACAGTATTTTTATCGCCTATTAAATAAGGACTTTCTGTTAATGCGTCAATTTCGGCTCCTAATACAACATTTCTATCCCCACGTATAATAATGCGTTTAGAGCTTCCAA
>NZLH01000005.1 GCA_002694155.1 Pusillimonas sp.
AAACTTGTAGTGATGGCAATCTTCGGGGACTTGCTGAACGGAATCTTGATAGCGTCCTTGTTCTTCTTCTCCAACGTCAGACCTTCGGTCACCACGCTGAAGAGCCTCTCGAAGTCAAAGTTCTTTTTCACATCATCGAAGCATAGCACCTGCGTGTCTGCGCTTACGGTCTGATATGGGAATGACTTCTCGAATGCGAACGCCTTGCCGTCGATGACTACAAGTTTCTTCATTTGACTGAGTGCGTTCATGAACAAGCCCTTACCTGTTCCTCCTTCAGGGTTGTCGCTGATGACCTCGTCGTTCAGGATGACAGCCGGGCAGTACGACAGGTTCTTGTACCCATGCATGAGAAAGCCAATCGTAGACTCCATCGTAGCGATACGCATATCGTTGTCGCCACAGATGCGCGAGATGAACTGACCATACACAGACCCTTGATGGTCGCACTCCATAAACTTGCGGTCGATGACGTGGTCTTTCCAAACGTATCCTCCAAGGTCAAGGTAGTCGATGGTCTCAACAGCATCCTTGGTAATTTTGACAGCGCAGTTTCGATAGTACAGGTACGAAGCATCGCGGCTGTCCTCGATGAAGTAGATGTCAATCGTCGAGAGCAAGGACAAGAATTCTTCGCGGAAGAACCTGACGTTGTCAGCGAAGTAGTTGTATACGCTGATGTCGTCGAGTTCAATCAGGTGCGTAAGGATGAAGTCCTTGATTTCCTTCTCGGATGTGTGGTCGATAAGGTTGTTGGTGACCTTGACGAAGATGTAGTTGCGCCCACCTTCGGGACAATACTTGTAGAAGCCGTTGTCTTCCAAGAACTGCTTGAACAGGATGTGTACGATTTTAATTGTACCCTTCTCGTTCTTTTCCCAAAACGTCTGCATTGAGTTCTCCTCCTCCACTCGGTTGAGGACGGCGTCAATCGTTTCGCTATCAAGCGCAGACTCTTCGAGTTGATAGCGTATTTCTTTTTTTGACACACCGCGCTTCATCTTGGTGCGAATGGTATTCACTCGGTCTTCGTCCTCGTAATACTTCGTGCCGAAGTTCTGCGTGTGTTCATATGCCGAATCAATCGTGCGCTGAATCTCGCTCTCAGGAAAGTCCTGCGTAGCGTAGTTGTTCAGGACGTAGGACGCAAGGCTCTTGTTGATGCCGTAGTCGTTAAGGGCCATAGCAAGAACGAACGTGTTCTGATTCCGCTGTCCTTCAACCATCGGATACTTCTTCGTCCACCACTTGATGAGGATGTCAACAATCTTGTTCTCGTCCGTGATGGGGATGGTTGGCGGGTCGCGACGTGATACGAGTTCGCGATACTCAGGCTCGTCAATCTTGTCCCACAGCGATGCGTTCTCATTGATGTACAGCACCGGGTCAAACGACTCGTAGCATACACGACTCAGGTTCTTGCACGTCTTGTCGAAGTGCGGGCTGTCGAAGTGCTTCTGAAGGGCGTTGAAGTAATTGACGTGGTTGTCAGGGTCAGCGGGGACGCGAACCAAAACCTTCAGACCGTTGCCTGAAGGACTGACGAACGCGGCGTAGACGTATGGGTCTTTGCTCAGGTTCTCCTTGTGGGTTAGCAGTTCCTTCTTCTTCTCGTAACCATCAAAGTCCAAGCAGATGATTCCGCTGTGCTGAACAAGGGACTTGTCGTTACGCTTGTTGAAGACTCCGCTGAAGCAGATAGCGGGCAGACCTTTCTTCAGTTCGTTGCGCTCGTTCTTGTTGCGCTCTGCTCTGATTCTCTTGACAAGGTCTTTGGTTGCTCCCTCCTTGATTCTTTGTAGGACTACATCGACAGGGCGATGGAAGGGAGTTGCAGTCTCTACGATGTTTCTGAATAATGTGACATTCGATGCCATGGTTGTGCTGAGTTTGTGCTGATTAAAGTATTCATTATCAATGGGATGTCGATAATGTCGATTTTTTTCTCCGAGTATGAGAGAAAATAAAAGTAAAGTGAAGAGTAGTAGTTAAATACTGACGAGTTTATGTCGGCATTTTTGGGGGCAAAAAAAGGGGAGACCGAAGCCTCCCCTTCTACTCAACACAAATGGTTAGAAAGGCAAGGCTTCTTCTTGCGCAGGGGACTCTACTCCCTGAGCCTTGCTTTCTGCCACAGTTTCTTTAGGGGCATCCGACTTCTTGGTCGGCTCCCATGTATCCAATTCGCAATAGGGGTTACCCTCCTTGCTGATTTTCATTTCGATGTTGACCCATCCCTTCTTTTGATGGTCGGTCAAGAACTTAATCGCCTCGTCAACTTTGATGCTGAGGTTTCCGACCACCCACTCAGGGGCGTTGGCGTTNCGCTTCANGATGAAGCCGTCGGGGAAGATAGGGTCTTTCTTATTAGACATGATTTGAGTATTGATTGAACGAATATACGAAACACTTCTGAGTTATCAAAGTATTTCGTGAATAAAATATGAGTTGATGTCTTCGGTTGGGTTGTCCCCGAAGAACTTACGGTACTGCTCTACAGCTTTTCGAACCTTTGCTTCTCCTGCTTCCATGAACTGAGGTGATGTCTCAAAGATACCGAGCATACCTGTACCCTTCTCAACAACGTAGAACACAAGCGGTCTGCCAAACATCTTTGAGTACAGGTAGGCTTGGCTGTCGTAGTTGTACTTCTTTGCGCTCCAACGGAAGTCTGCAATGTTCGACGTGGTCTTCAGGTCAATGACCATTTCCGGGTGGACGATGTCTGCCTTACCCTTCCACGTCTCACCTGCAATATCCATGATGGCAGGGACTTCGTACTCGCACTCGTCGTGCCTGATGTCGTCAAACATATCCATGTTGCCGAGCATACTGTGTACGCAGTCCTTGATTTCGTCACGCTCTTTCTCAAGCAGGGCGAACGGGACTTCATGTTCTGCGCAATGTTCCTTGTATGCCTTGGTGCTACGCGACCCAACAGATACGAAGTCCCAAGCCTCTGCCTTCTCAGGTTCGAGGATAAGCTGATGGAAGTACCTGCCCTTTGCGAACGCAGGATTGTCAGGCTCNTTCTTCTTGAAGTCTCTTGGGTTCTTCAACAGCGCACCTATGTCGGAGTTGGACAGATACCTCTGTCCGAACTCCCCATAGTATTCTTCGTCGTTGCGTAGTCTATCTACAGCCGAACTCATTTCTTGTTGACTTCAGCAGTGAGACCTTTCTTGACCGCCGCAGTAACCTTGTACTTGCGCTCGACCATAGACAAGATGTCTTCGATAGTCTTGTCCTTGTTCTGCTCGATGTACTTCACCACGTTCTTGTAGTTGGCGTCGTTCACTTTGAGTGTCTTCAAGGACACGGGTTCAGGCTTCACTTCAGGAAGGTCTTCACCTGCGTAGATGTAGTGACCGAGTCCAAACATCGCAAGGTTCTTCGTCAGGCAACGCATGATGGTCTTGTTGATGTCAAACATCGTAGCCTTGTTGACCTGCTTCTCTCCGTAGCGAGTAGCGAATGTGTAAGGTGCGTCCATCATAGCATTGTTTGCTCCGTCCATCACCGGCAACCACATCTCAAGAGTCTCACCCTCGATGGTGACGTTGGTCATGGTCATGTAGCCAAGTGCCGGGTCGAAGAACCAAGGCTTGTCAGTTTGCGGGTCACGCAACACCTCGTAGGATGCGTCAGGATATTGCTTCTTGACTTCGGCCCAAGCCCAAGCCCAAGAGAGATAGGTAAGGTTGCTTTTCTTTTCAACCTTGTCATTGACGTTGATTGCGCTCAACGTCTCNAATACAGATTTTTTCTGTGCCATTTTTATTGAATTGATTTGAGTAAAAGATTCACTTTGTTGTATCGAGCAAGAACCTTGTCACGTTTGCCCCGAAGGGACTTGAGTGTCGCATGGTTGTTGGTGCTGTTGACCTCCTTCCGAATCGACTTCTCGATTGATTCAAGTTTTGCACGATTGTTAGACAAATATAAGACATAGATGCCATACTTCCAACCTTTGCTGTAAAAAATATGCTCGTCTGATGGAGATAGTTTTACGTAGTGGCTTCCGCCTTGGGTTGTGTTGAAGAACTCAACCTCTGCGGTGATGTTGTCGCGAGTAATCTTTGTGCCGTAAGAGATACGTCCTTCGTATCCCCTGCCGTCCACGTTACTTGCGAACCTGTCCTCAAGTGCTTGTTGAAACACTTGGTCTGATGTATAGGTCATATCAAATGGTGTCCGNATTGAGAGTACAGGGCGATGACTAAGGTCAGGGCAATGCCCACTCCGACGGTGATTGCTACGCCCCACCTAACTCCGTTGTTGTACTCCTGCTCAAGCATCTCTTTAACGAGATGGATTTGACCTTCTGTNAACTGCTCGCCGCGTATCATTTGTCGAGGCTTTTGACAACCTTCTTGTAGTCCTTGTCAGACTTGGCTCTCTCAGCAGCGACGCTGATGCCATGCAAGATGGATGTGTGTCCGATGTCGTANCCATTGCGCTTCATNAACTCTTGGATGTACACCACACGCATGGGTCTCTTGGAACA
>NZLH01000013.1 GCA_002694155.1 Pusillimonas sp.
TCCAGCTACCCCGAGTTCTGCGGCATTGCCAAAACCCTTGATGCCCGCTTCGCAGAATTGGGTGCGCAGCGTTTGCAAACCGTGGGTACGGCCGACCTGGACATTGAAACCGTTAGCGACCCGTGGCGTGAAAGCGCGGCAACGCATGCGCGGGAACAGGCCGGCAACGATTTAGCGCCGAATGAACGCCCTACGGGCGCCACCGTGACACCGCTACATCCGGTTCCACGCACTCTCGCCTATTCCCGCAATCACCCATTCCAGGCAGAGCTGTTGTTGAATCAGCCGATTATCGGNCGTCTNNCAGCGTGAAAGACATTCGCCATATTGAGTTGTCGCTGGAAGGCAGNGGGCTGCACTACGAACCCGGCGATGCGCTGGGCATCTGGCCCAAGCAGGATCCCGCCTTGGTTCAGGCGGTNTTGCGGGCTAGCGGCCTNAACGGCGAGGAATCCGTCACACTGGGAGACGACACCCGCTCCGTGTACGACTGGTTGCGTCAANATCGTGAACTGACCGTNTTAACGCGCCCNTTNCTGGANGCGCANGCAAGCAAACAGCAAAACACCTCGGAGGGNCTTGGTTTAAGCGCTNTGCTGGCANCGGAAAACAGTGCCAACCTGCGCGCCTGGCTCACCTCCAATCAANTATTGGANGTGTTGCAACANTTCCCNGCNCAATGGACNGCGCAGGATTTCATTCAGGCNCTNNGGCCNCTTACNCCCCGCTTATATTCCATTGCCTCGGCGCANTCGGTGGTGGATGAAGANGTGCATTTAACCGTTGCCAATGTNGCTTACGACNCNAACGGAGAACNNCGCTGGGGTGTCACNACCCNTTTCCTNAGCCAGNTTGAGGAAGGCGAATNGGTGCCGTTGTTTATAGAAAAGAANGAGCGCTTTCGCCTNCCNGCNGANTCGCAACGCGACATCATCATGATTGGGCCGGGCACCGGNGTGGCGCCCTTCCGCGCGTTTGTGCAGGCTCGCACCGAGGCNGGNGCCACCGGGCGCAACTGGCTGTTCTTCGGCAACCCGCATTTNCAAACCGACTTCCTGTACCAAACGGAATGGCAGCAGGCCGTNGCCNAGGGTGAACTGCACCGGCTTGACCTGGCCTTTTCCCGCGACCAGGCCCAGCGCATTTATGTGCAAGACCGCTTGCGCGAACACGCTGCCGATGTGTACGGCTGGATTGAAAACGGCGCCCATGTCTATGTGTGCGGCGACGCGACGCGTATGGCTAAAGATGTGCACCAAACATTGCTGGACATTGCCCGCGAACANGGCGGTNGCACGCAAGAGCAGGCATCGGAATGGCTGAACAACCTGGCCGCNCAGGGCCGCTACGCNCGCGATGTTTATTAATCAACCGNGCTGCGTTCGCAACGTCAACGTAAATACAGATTGGACTCAAAAATCATGACCGCCCCTTTATCACCGCTGGAACAACTAAAGGCCGATAGCCGGCTCCTGCGTGGCACCATTCAAGAAAGCCTGGCCGACCCATTAACCGGCGCCATTTCCGAAGACGACAACAAATTGTTGAAGTTTCACGGCAGCTATCAGCAAGACGACCGCGATTTGCGCGACGAGCGCCGTAAACAAAAACTGGAGCCGGCGTATTCGTTCATGATTCGTGCGCGCTTGGCGGGCGGCGTGGTGTCACCCNACCAATGGCTGGCTTTCGACGACCTGGCGCGCCAGTATGCCGGCCGCGGTTTGCGCATTACNACCCGNCAAACTTTTCAATGGCATGGCGTCATAAAACGCAACTTGAAGCCCACTTTNCGTGCNATTAACGATGCGTTGGCCACCACCATTGCGGCCTGCGGCGACGTCAATCGGCAAGTGGTGTGCTCGGTTAACCCATGGTTATCGAACACGCATGCTGAAATTGCGCAATGGGCGCAAAAGCTNTCGGACTATTTTCTACCGAAAACCCGGGCNTACCACGAGATATGGCTGGACGGCGAAAAGGTGGAGTTTAATGCNNCCGAACCCGAAGCGGANCCGCTTTACGGCCCCACTTACTTGCCNCGCAAATTCAAAATTGGTATTGCNGTGCCGCCCTTCAACGACGTCGANGTCTTCGCNCAAGANGTNGGCCTGATTGCCATTGTGAGCGACGGCAAGCTGNAAGGCTTTAACCTGAGTATTGGCGGCGGCATGGGTGCTTCGCATGGCGACGCCACCACCTACCCTCGCGTNGGTAGCGTCGTAGGGTTTGTGACGCCGGAACANGTCATTGCCGCCGTGGAGTCGGTAATGATTCTGCAACGCGACNTGGGTAACCGCGATGAGCGCCGCTACGCGCGCCTGAAGTACACCNTTGACCGCATTGGCCTGACGGCNTTTGTGGAAAAGCTGCAGGCCCTGGCGGGGTTCACTCTGGCCCCTGCACGCGAATTCACNTTTCAAAGCAATCACGATCACTACGGCTGGTTCAAGGGCGACAACGNTTTGTGGCATCTGGGTTTGCATGTNGAGTCNGGNCGGTTGTGGGATGCCGATACGCAAGCACAAAATACGCAGCGACTGTGGCAAACCGGNTTGCGGGAAATAGCCAAAATTCATACGGGAGAGTTCCTGCTCACGTGCAACCAGAACGTGGTCATTGCCAACGTGAAAAGCGNCGACCGCAAACGCATTAACACCTTGATTAAAAANNACGGCCTGAACACCGGTGAAACATTCAGTGCCTTACGCCAACACAGTATTGCCTGCGTGGCCTTGCCCACCTGCGGCCTGGCCATGGCGGAAAGCGAGCGCTATCTGCCCGAACTGTTGCCCAAGATGGAGGCTTTGCTAGACAAGCATGGCCTNCGCAACACGCCCATTACGCTGCGCCTGTCGGGCTGCCCAAATGGTTGCTCCCGGCCTTATTTNGCTGAAATTGCTTTGGTNGGTCGCGCGCCCGGCCGNTACGACTTACGCCTGGGNGCCAATGCCGAAGGCAGCCGACTGAACCGCATTTATGCTGAAAACATCGACGAGCCTCAAATCCTGGCTACGCTGGATGAGCTGCTGGGTCGCTATGCTGCTGAACGCGCATCTAACGAAGGTTTCGGTGACTTTATCGTGCGAACTCAAGAGGTGGCGGCATGAGCGATAACCCGAAATTATTTCCGGTCTTCATGAATCTGGCNGGCAANAAGGTATTGGTCGTGGGTGCNGGTGAAGTGGCCGCACGCAAGATACGCCTGNTGCTTGGAACGGATGCCAAGATTCATATTGGGGCGANTCATTTCAGCGAAACGGTNCTGGCATTAACGCAAACNACATTCACGTTGCATCATGGNCCNTANCAAACGGAATGGCTGAATGACGCCTGGTTGGTGATCGCCGCCACGCAAGACCGCGAGCTGAATGAACGCATTGCCCGCGAGGCTGAGCAACAGCGTATTCCNGTCAACGTCGTGGACACCCGTGAACTCTGCGCCTTTCAAGTACCGGCCATGGTTGAGCGAGGTGANTTAAGGGTCGCGATATCGTCGGGCGGCCATGCCCCNGTNATTGCNCGACGCATACGCGAACGNATTGAAACCTTGCTCGNCCCCAGCCTGGGCACACTGATGGCCATGACTGAACGCTATCGCCCGGCCATTCGCCGCGCCCGCCCGTCATTGCCGCAAAGGCGNCAGTTCTATAACTGGTTGCTCGACGGCCCGGTAAGCCANGAGNTGCGTTCGGGCAACCTNGCGCAAGCCGAATTTATGNTGNTGTCGGCNTTGAAACAAGCNCAAGAGNCNGCCCAAGGNCTGGTCACCCTGGTGGGCGCCGGCCCCGGCGANNCNGGNTTNCTNACCCTGAACGCCCAACGCGCGCTNAATGAAGCCGATGTNATTCTGCACGACCGGTTGGTGGGTGCCGATNTTCTGGCGNTGGCCCGCCGCGACGCGCAGTGCATTTCCGTCGGAAAGAANGCGGGTGAGAACCAGGATGCGACGCAGGATCGTATTCACACCCTAATGAAACACTACGCCGAACAAGGCCTGCACGTGGTGCGCCTGAAAGGCGGCGACCCCTTTATATTCGGTCGCGGCGGGGAAGAACTGCAATTCCTGCGCGAGCACGGTATTGCCTACCGGGTCGTACCAGGTTTAACGGCTGCGCTGGCCGGTGCCGCATACGCCGGCATTCCCTTAACTCACCGCGATCACGCACAGTCGGTTCGGCTGCTAACCGCCCATCGCCGCCCAGGGCAAAATATTGAGAACTGGCCCGCTTTGACCCAACCGGGTCAAACGCTGGTGTTCTACATGGGGGTAAAGCAAATAGTCGAACTGCAGAAGCAGTTGTTGCAACATGGTCAGCCTGCAAGCACTGCGGTGGCTTTTATTGAAAACGCTACGTTGCAAACGCAACGGGTCATACATACATGCGTTGCAAACATGGCGGAACAAGCGCGCGAAGGTGAGTTGCAATCGCCCGCACTGATTGTGGTGGGTGATGTGGTTGAGCTTGGAAAAGACCTGGCATGGTTTAAATCGGTTAGGAACCAAAATGCCATAAACCAGGCAGCATCGCAGGCCAACAAAACAGCTAACGCTGAAGCCCCACATAAGCTTATCGCGCACGCTAGCCTCTATCGACGCACTGCCGCCTGACAAACACATACCTGATTTCCTGAAAAAGAGCCTTCATCATGTACGACACTATGACCCTTGATTCCCCCAAACAACTTGAATCCTGGTCCGCCGCGGAGCGTGTTCACTGGGCCCTGGAAAACCTGCCCGGCCAGTTCATCCTGACCTCCAGCTTCGGTATTCAATCGGCCGTTCTGCTGCATTTGGTTAAACAGATTCGGCCCGAAATGCCCGTACTGTTTATCGACACCGGTTACCTTTTTCCCGAAACCTACCAGTTCGCCAAAACCTTAACCGAACGCCTGAAACTGAACCTGAAAGTGGTGGCGCCGGCCTGGACGCCGGCCCGCCTGGAAAGCGTTCACGGGAAGCTATGGGAAAACGGTGTGGAAGGGTTGGACCACTACAACCGCCTGATGAAAGTAGAACCCATGGAACGGGCCTTGAACGACCTAAACGTGGGCACCTGGTTCGCCGGCCTGCGCCGTGAGCAAGCCAAGTCACGCGCCGACCGGCCGGTAGTGGAACAGCGCAAAGACGGCCGCTACAAGGTTTACCCGTTAATCGACTGGACCAACCGCGACATTCATCGCTACCTGACTGAACACGACTTGCCATACCACCCGTTGTGGGAACAAGGCTATGTGTCGGTAGGCGACTGGCACACCAGCGTTCCCCTTACGGGCGACATGACCGAAGAGGAAACGCGGTTCTTTGGATTAAAGCGGGAGTGCGGGTTGCATGATTGAGCCTCCTGAATACGAACTTCAGGCATCAATCAAACCTTGTTACGGGCAATAATGTCGGCAGCTGTTAAAGGTTGATACGATGATTCAGGCGCAGAAAAAGCTTGTTTTAATTCTGCCTGCAGCTTTCTGAACGCTTCAGCATCTGCTCTTTCCATATCGCGCCGAATCAAGTCTCGAACGTACTCGCTCACATTATCATATGAGCCATGCTCGCCTACATTCGCAGACACAAACTCGCTTAAAGATCCTTTTAAACGGACTGTCATGGTTGTATTGCGCGTCATGGTAAGTTCCCGGATATTGCTGTTCGTATTAAATATAACCAATAAACAATACAACCGAAATCACTCACCCACACCGCGCTAAAAAGCATGACTCTTGCGTTTCGCATAGCTCTTCTACGCACTTGTGCCCAACAAGCAAGACAGTTAAAGTAGTTAAAGGTAATACCTTTAACTACTTTGTGAATATCATGGCCACGACAGTAAAGTTGGATGACGACCTAAAGGATCGCATTCAAAATCTTGCAAAAGCACGGCATCGCTCTGCCCACTGGATCATGCGCGAGGCAATTCGACATTATGTCGATCAAGAGGAAAAACGTGAAGCCTTCAAACAAGATGCCTTGCGTGCCTGGCAAAACTATCAAGAAGATGGACAACACTTAACATCCGAAGAGGCCGACGCATGGCTGGAAAAACTTGAAGCTGGTTATTAAGCCGTCCAAACCAACAGGTCTTGTATTTGTCACTTTTAAAGTTAATAATACAAATAAGTGCCTTATTTAGGACATTAATGTTGGAATTATCTGCTCATTTCGGGCGCAAGCTTAAACAAGCACGTGTGGAGCGCGCCTTAACTCAGGCGCAAGCCGCTTCGCGAGCAGGCATCAATCGAAAACTGGTCATTCGGATCGAGAAAGGCGAAAACGTCGGCATCGACGAGGTGCATAAACTCGCCCATGCCCTTGGGTTTACATTGACCTTGTCCGAAACGATACGTCCAACCTGGGAAAATGCCCGTGAAATTTTCTTGAGTGACGACGATGACTGAGACGAGCTCCACCGAGTGGTATTCGCATGTTAGCGGCCTTATTAAGAGACGCCCGCAATTAAATGTGTACACATCGGTTGATTACGCCGGTGTGTTGGCTAAGGAAAGCGTGTACGCGTTCACCTACGATGTAAGCGCGCAGTCGAACAAAGCACGCGAAGTTTCGCTTGGACTCCCTTTTCGAACCCGCAGCTACGCCAGTGGCGATCTGTTTGGGGTCTTCTCTATGAATGAGCCGGAGGGTTATTTGCGCTTGTATATCGAAGATGCCATGAGTCGTGCCGGCATTCCGAACAAGCTACTTTTTTTGGCGCTCTCGCAGGGGCTTCAAGTCGGTCGAGTCTCGTATGAACATCCCGAGCTTGATTTGGCTCCCCCCTCGCCTGAAACAATTGAACAACTGCTACATGAGCAGGACCAGTCGTATTTTGGCCGCCTGATGGCAAAGTACGCCCTTCGCTCGAGCCTGTCGGGCGCGCAGCCAAAAATTATCGTTCCAACCCATATTACAACGGAACGAACGAACAAAACCTCGCTTCTCACCCCCAGCGTCATTGTCAAGGAAGCCGGAAGGGAGTTCCCCGGGTTAAGTCTTAATGAGTATTTTTGTATGTCAGTAGCCCGCGAGGCCAACCTGAATGTACCGCGGTTTTGGCTTTCTGATGACGCCACACGCTTTATTGTTGAGCGCTTCGACCGAGACCCGTCCGGCAAACCCCTGGGCTTTGAAGATATGGCCGTACTGGCCGGTTTGAACGCAAGTCAGAAATACCTGGGCTCGTACGAATCCATCATGCGCATTGTGAACACCTATTGTGCGAATGAAGCGGCCAACCAAGCAATGTTTGAGCGAATCGCCCTTTCCGCTTTACTAAAAGACGGGGACGCGCATTTAAAGAACTTCGGCCTGGTGTATGAAGACCCGGGCAGCGAGATTTTGCCAAGCCCTGTATACGATGTGGTTTGTACCGCAATTTACCCCGATCTTGATCGCGAACTGGCGCTTAAGATGAATAAAACCCACAAATTCCCATCGACCGATAACTTGATCAAATTTGCAGAAAAATTTGGCGTTCAACAAGAGTTTGCCTGGGAAGCAACTAATCGAATTGAACGTGCAATAGATCTCGTGAGTGAACAGCTTAGCCAGGACACGCGCTTTAAGAATGATCCTAATAGAACCTTGACCAACATCCTTACGGTTTTACGTCCCTAAAAGATGGACGACAGAGCAAGGCTGATTCACTGGTTAAGCAAACTGTGCAAACGTGTCCCGCACTTGCTGAATGTTCTTCCCCGCCCCCAACGCTGCAGCCAACAATATCCGGGCTTTATGCGGCGAGAGCCAGCCTGCGGGAATTACGCCCCTGCGAATCAGGTCGATTTCCGATCCGGGGAAGCCATAAGTATTCTGAAAAACCGGGCCGGCGGGCACACGCGAAGCCAACACCACGGGAATACGCTCAAGCAGTGTATCAAGCGCATCCAGATATTGAGCCGGCAAATGCCCGGCGCCCATCGCTTCAACCACCACACCGTGATAACCCAGATCCAGCGTTGCGCGAAGCAAAGCATCGTCGCCATCCAGAACTGCTTTCACCACAGCCACACGCTCGGGCGCGACACGGTTGCTGAATAGTGCGACACGATGCTGCGGCGCCGGATGCAAGAACCGGGGCCGACCTTCAAGGTAATACCCCACCGCACCACCATTCACCGATTGAAAAGCCTGAACCAAACCCTTGTGCATTTTCTCGACGTACAGGGCTTGATGGATTTCATCGTTCAACACCACCAGC